>CAZSIG010000063.1:7641-11383 GCA_964606195.1 uncultured Anaerolineales bacterium | reverse complement strand
CAGTGTTCATCTGTGTTAATCAGTGTCCAAAATCTTAATCGCGTCGAAATTACAAACCTGCGCGCACAGGCTGCACCCACAGCAAAGAACCGGGTCAATCACGATGGTATCTTCGCCCAAATTGATTGCCGGGCAGCCGGTCATCGTCACGCACAGTTTGCACAATGTACAGTTCTCCGCGACGACGCGCACCTTCCCCCAGCGCACTCCGCGCCGTCTGGCGGGCATGGCGCACTCCTGCCGCGATAATATCACCTTGACCCCCGGTAGCTTCAGCGCATTTTGAATAGTCTGCGCGGCTTCATCCAAATTGAACGGGTCAATCTCAAAAAAATGCTCCACGCCCAGCGCGGGGACAATCCGCGCGATGTCCAGGCGGCGGTCGCCTTCGCGCTGTATCGCTTCTGCCGTGCCCGGATTGACCTGCATTCCGGTCATACTCGTCCACCCGTTATCGAGAATAATCATCGTCAGCGGCACCTGATGCTGCACCGCGTTGATTAAGCCGGGAATCCCGCCGTGAAAGAAGGTCGAATCGCCGATGGTGGAGATGACCGGCGTCTGCACCCCCGCGTGGACGTAGCCTTGCGCCAGACTCGTGCTCGCGCCCATCGAGACCTCGTTCCAAACCGTGTGGAACGGCGGGTTCATCCCCAAAATGGTGCAACCGATGTCCCCCGTCACCATGACTTCGCCCTTTTTGTATTTCAACTTCTTGAGGGCACGGTTTACCGCCAGATAAGTTCCGCGATGTGGACACCCCGCGCAGAAGGTGATGGGACGCTGCGCCGCGAGCTGTTCCGCCTCGCTATCACTCACAAATAAATCATTGGGGACAGTCAAATCGAGTGCGGCGGCAGCCCCGCGCACCACATGGCTCACATTATATTCCCCGACGCGGCTGAACGTACCGTCCAATTTGCCGCTAATTCGCCCTGTGAAGTCGAGCTTCTGCGCCTCAACGTAGACGCCGCGCTCAATGTGCGGTTCAAGTTCCTCTAAAATCAGAATATTATCGCAATGCTGAAGCAGTTTCCGCACTTCCTCATCGGGGAACGGGCTCGTCGTCACCACGCGCAGCAAGGAAACCATCTCGCGCTCGAAACCAAACCGCGCCGCGACCTCGAACCCCTCCTCCAAATACGCTGCGGTGATCCCCTCCGCGATGATGCCCAAGCCGCCCTTTTCCGCCGCCAATTGCAGTTCGTTCAAACCCCACTCGCGAATCAGTTCTCCGGCGCGCTCTAACCGCGCAATCATATCGCGGTGCTGTTTCATACAGATAGCGGAGCCAGCTTTAGTATATTTCGTGATGTCCCACTCTAGTATCGGCTCGCGTTCCTCCGGCAAAATAGGCTCATCGACCTCCACCACCGCCTTAGAGTTGGCTATCGCGGTCACTGACCGAACGAACACCGGCGCGCCAGTTTTCTCAGACAGTTCAAAGGCAACTTGCGTCAACTCATAAGCCTCCGCTACCGACGCGGGTTCGAGGATCGGCATGTCGGACATGATGGCGAAACCGCGCGAGTCCTGCTCCGCCATTCCCGCGCTGACGCCCGAATCGTCCGCGACATAGATGACCAAGCCGCCGTTGACGCCCGAATACGCGACCGAAATCAGCGAGTCATACGCGACATTCACCCCTGACATCTTCATCGTGCAGAGGGCACGCTGCCCCGCCCACGCGACGCCCGCCGCGACATCCAACGCGACCTTCTCGTTCACGCTCCATTCGACATGCCTATGTGGTAGTTCCATTCGTAACAAGCTGGTCAGCGCGCCGGTCGACGGAGTGCCGGGGTAGCCCGTCACCACTTTCACGCCAGCGCGGAGCGCGCCCAGCGCGACCGCTTCGTTTCCGGTAATCAGTTTTTTGCTCAACACGCACCTCCAATAAATAGTAGGGCAGGTTTCCTACCTGCCATTGTGCTAATACACTCTAACTTCTATTCGCGTTGCTTGAAATGCCTCTTAACTCCCCGCGCCAATAGTCGGGTCTACGAAAACGTCAGTCCAAGGCAATTTATACGTGAAGATGACATATAGTGAGACAGAGACGAGAAACAGAATTACCACTATCGTTTTGAAAGAGTTATCAAGGGGCGCCTTTTCGAGATTGCGCTCGATAATGATGCAGAACGCCACCGCCGCGATGGTGATAATGTTAGCATAGGCTATCTCGACAACCAGATTAGTAAACTGCCCGTAATACGCGGGCGCGGTGTACCAAAGTATGAATATAATCCAGGGCAAAGTGACGGCGGAGAACAACCGCGTTGTTACAAAATTCTCGATATACGCGCCTCGTTTTCTCACTATTACATATTCCCCCATACTCAGAAACAGATACGCGAAGAAGGCGATTTTCTGGTGCTGGAAAAATGATTCGTTTACGCCACTAATCCACTCTATCGGCGCGATGGGCAAGAAATCGTAGGCATAGTGTAGGATTAAGAACGCGGCGAGGAAAGCGAGGCTTTTAATCCATATTTTAGGCAATTTTTTCGACAAAAGAAATCTCCTCAAATCAACGCATAGGGCGATTGACGCGAATCAATTGCTCGACGAGATTCTCCTGCGTTTCAATCGCTTCGTGGATTCGCCAAGCCTGCCCGACGAAATCCGCGTCAAAAGAACAAACGATGATACCTGAATGGCGCGGTTGTTCACTATGTAACCGAATAAAATGCTTACGATTCAATGTCAACACTGCGCGCCCTTCCTCGCTGGCAAAAGCCAACACAGTTTCATCAGACAACGATTGCCCTGCCTGTCCCGCTTCTTGCATCGTCAACACATCATATCCCAGAGCGCGCAATTCTTCAACAACCGGCAAGGGAAAATTCTCGTCCGCGTAAAGCCGCGCCATCACTCATGCCTCCTCGTTTTCACGAATCTGCTGCTCAATCTCCTCACGGTGGGTGCGATAGTACCCCCAGGCGTTGGCTAAATCTTCGGCGCGTAAAGTCGAATAGCTCTTTAGCAAGTCGGCTTCACTCGTTCCCAAATGTCTAGCTTGTACCAATACCCAGACTGGAATACGCGTTCGCACAATGCGCGGTTCGCCGCCGCATACCTCCGGAGTGCTCTCAATCCCCGGAAAAGCATCACCAAGGTCACGCGCCACCCATTGAAGAACCTGCGCCTTCTCCGCGCGGTTCATAGTAGACAGTAACCGCTCAGTTTCTTGTAATGTATCCATATTTTACTCCTGCTTACCCCCAGACTCATTTTTCCAACGTAGGCAAAAACCGCGCTTGTCCCGCTTCCACCACGACATGTCCATCTCGCAGCACGCGCCGCCCGCGCTGGAACGACAGCTCCGGCCAGCCTAACACCGTCCGTCCTTCATACAACGTGTAACCCGCGTTGCTGTGCTGATTCTCCGCGCTGATAGTAAACTCGCGATTGGAATCGAACACCACCAAATCCGCGTCGGCGCCGACCGCGATAGTTCCCTTCTGCGGATACAGCCCAAAGATACGCGCCGGGTTTTCGCACAACACTTGCATCAATCGCACCACACTGATATGCCCGCGATTGACGCCGCCATCGTAAGTCAGCGGCAGCAGCGTCTCAATCTGCGGCGAGCCGAACGACTGTTCCAGAAAATCGCCGTTGACATCTTTGTGCTTGGGCGCGTGGTCTGTCGCCACCACCTGAATCGTATCATCGCGCAGTGCGTCCCACAGCGCCGCTTGGTCATCGGCGGTGCGAATCGGCGGACCAATCTTCGCCA
>CAZSIG010000063.1:2773-7541 GCA_964606195.1 uncultured Anaerolineales bacterium | reverse complement strand
CATCTCCTCGACCTTTTGCAGCAGGCTGTCGCCCGTCCGCGCATAGGCGAAATGTATCAGCGTAGTCGTGCCGCCGTAAGCCGCGACGCGGGAGCAGTCACCGACGGTGTCCAGATAGACCGGGTGAACGTGTACGTCAATGATGCCGGGGAAGACATATTTGCCCGCGACATCTACGACCTCCGCCGCGGCATCGCGCGGCAGGTTCGCCTCGACGGCGGCAATCGTCTCGCCGCGCACTGCCACATCGGCGCGGCGAATCCCCGCGCTGGTGACCACCGCGCCGTTCGTTAGTAGTAAATCGAATTGTTTTGGCATAGATTATTTCTCCTTATCAAGCAAACTCATCAAATTATCATAAGTTAATAACCCTATATTTGCCCTTTCTTCAAGAAACGGACTTACATCATCTACCACGCGTTGCCAATCCAAGATTTTTAAGTATGCGCGTAGAACCTCGCGCCAGTTATTCTGAGTCAAATGTTCCCCTTGCCAACCTGTTTGCTGCAACGCATTGTTCAACATACCTAAATTGGGCGTAGACCAGTCGGGATCGCTCAAGTACCACAGCAAGTCATATATATCTCTACCCTTAACATAGGCGCGCTGTAAGACAGCATGTAGCTTTCCCGCCAGCAGCGAGGCGCGGTCATGGTGTTGAAGTTGTAATGTCACGTAACGTCGAACGATGGTAGTATCAAGCACCGCGCCTTTGGGGGGCTTGGTATCCACTTCGAGCTTAATCGACAACACCTCGTTCTCGTTTGGAGGCAATTTTAACTCATACGGTAATCCTCTAAAGCGCACGAACGCGCTATGAACTACCTTCTGGTCATTCAGTTTAATCTCCACATCGTAACCCTCCGCGCCGAAATCTGACTTGATCGTTCGTAGAAAGACGCGAAAGTCGTAATCGGTCTCAGACCGTTCCAAAGCAAAATCCAAATCCTCTGAATAGCGCGGTATAGAGTACAAAAAACGCAGTGCCGTACCCCCATGAAATGCCAGCGGAATCATCGCCCCCGCGCGTTGTAGCGAATCAAGGACGCGGGCTTGTAAGTACTCGCGCGTCACATTGCGCCGCTGAGCAAGATTAGGAGTAGCGCGGACAAGGCTCATCAGATAATCTTTCATAAGGTCTCGTACTCCTCCGCTTCAATACGAGCTAATTCTGCCACCACTTCAGTTGCACGGCGCAGCTTGGGACTATCGGCGCGGTTGGCTTGTTGTCTCATGTTTTCCAAATTCAGCCGCGCTAGGTTCTGCAAACGCAGCTCGTGCAGATAATCGGGCGCATCGCCGCCTGGGTGTAGATAAACCAAATCCAATAGCGCTTTCTCCGGCGTAGCGACGAAAGCGCGTTGCTTATCCCCCAATTCGATCAGCCGGTAAGCGTAGAATAAATCGGTTTTGATGTGCCGAAACTCGTAAGTGCCAAACGGCGTTTTCCTACGCCCCCCCCGCGCCGTAGTAACGCTGGTGACAACCGGCACATACTCTGGAATTAAACCATAGTATGCCAACGCGGATTGGCAACTGACATACGAACCGCGCACCAGATGATTAGCGATGAGAAACGGATGTGGCTCGACCTTTTGAAACGGCGGCGCCAGCGCGTACAAACCGCGCCGCAGTTGGTATAGATTTCCAGCGCGCGTCCAGCGCGATAACTGGCGGCGCACATCGTTCGCGTCAACATCTCCCGCTAGAAGCAAACCGGTCTCGAACAGGGGTTCGTTGTTGACAATCTGAAGCAGTTTTTTAAATTTCATGCTACTATTATACCATAAATGGCAAAATAATGCAATGAAAATGACCAAACCAAAACCAAATAGAAAAGGCACAAAAAACTTCGAACATTTTGGATTGTAGCTCATCATCATGCTCATAGTTGCATTTGTGCCTTTGCCAATAATATTGGACGCCCTTGTCCGTAGCTTACCAGTCCCCCTTATTAGTCATTCGCGGCGCGATCCACCGCTGCCAACACCTTCCCCGGCGTCAGCGGCAGGTCAGGGATGCGCACACCAAGCGCGTCAGCCACCGCGTTCGCCACCGCGGGCGCGGCGGGCGTCAGCGCGGGTTCACCGATCCCCTTCGCGCCAAACGGGCCGACACCTGAGCCTGATTCCAAAACAATCGCCTCAATCGGCGGCAAATCGTGCGTCGTGGGAATTAGGTACTCCGCCAGCGACGGCGTCTGCATAATCCCTTCTTTAACTACAATCTCCTCCATCAAGCCATAGCCCAACCCCTGCGCCGCGCCGCCCTGAATCTGCCCGGTGACCGCGGCGCGATTGATACACCGCCCCACGTCGTGGCACGCCGCGCACTTGAGAATCGTGATCTCGCCCGTCCCCGTATCCACCGCGACCTCCACCGCCAGCGCGCCGAAGGTGAAATCGGGGTAAATATCGCCCGTCAAATTCTCCGGGTCTAGCTTATTGCTGAACGGCGCGGTGAATAATGCCAAATTCTCTCGCGGCAGCCCATCCGAAGCAACCATCGCGGCTAGTTCCGCCAGCGGCATAGATTGTGCAGGATCACTCTTAACAAAGACTTTCCTATCTGCCAAATCCAGCTCATCAGGTTTCACGCCGAAATGTTGCGCGGCGCGCTGCAAGAAGGTCTCGCGCACCGCCGTCGCCGCCTTCAGCACCGCGTTACCCGACATATACAACTGCCGCGTCGCGGTCGTCGTCCCCGCCAACGGCGTCAGCGCGGAGTCAGTAGTATAGACGGTCGCGTCGCTCAAGGGCACCCCCAGCACCTCGCTGGCGATTTGGCACAAACTGGACGCCTGTCCGCCGCCTAGATCGGGCACGCCGCAACGAATCGTCACCGTGCCATCCATCTCCACGCCGACCCACGCGCGCGAAGTATCGTGGAACCAGGTGATGCGCCCGTAGCTCTGCATGTACGAGGCAAAACCGCGCCCGATTTTGACCGCGTCGTTTTCGGGTACAGTCGGTTCGCCCAACGCCTCCAATGTTCGCGACGCGGTCTCCTCCAGCCATGCCGCGCTCTTGATCTCCTGCCCGGTGGCAATTTTCTCGCCGGTCTTGATGTAATTGATGGCGCGAAACTCCAGCGGGTCCATACCCAACGCCTTAGCAATTTCGTCCATCTGCTGTTCATAAGCCACGCAAGCCTGCGCCGCGCCGAAGCCGCGAAACGCGCTACAGAATGGGTTGTTGGTCGCCACCGATTTGCTTTCTACGTGTACGTTATCCACGCGGTAGGGTCCCGTTGCCGCGACCGTCGCGTAGAGCAGTACGTAGGGGCTGAGATAGACATACGCACCGGAGTTGGAAATCATTTTGATGTCCGCGAAGGTAATGCGCCCATCCTTTTTGACGCCAGTGCGGTGGGTGATGATGAATGGATGGCGTTTGGCATGTGCCAAAAGCGATTCCTCGCGTGTATATTCCAATCTCACCGGGCGTCGCGTACGCTTAGTCAGCAAGCCCAAGAAAATCTCTACGGTGATGTCCTCTTTGCCGCCGAAGCCGCCGCCAATCATCGTGCCGATGATGTGCAGTTTGTTGTGCGGGACGCCCACCGCCATCGCGATGCTGCGGAAGTGCTCCACCACCTGCGTACAAACGCGAATGTTAATGACGCCGCGCTCGTCCACCCACGCGACGCCCGCCTCCGGCTCGATGTACGCGTGATCGATGAACGGCATGGTGAAGGTGTTCTCAACAATCAAATCCGCCGCGGCGATTCCCGCCTCCAGGTCGCCCTTATTGATGTTCCACCGCGCCACGATGTTATCCGGTTCGTAAACCACCGGCGCGCCCGGCTTCATCGCTTCCAGCGGGTCAAACACACCCGGCAAAGGCTCGTAATCGACTTCAATCAAGCCTAGTGCTCGCTCTGCGATCTCTAGCGTCTCCGCCGCGACCAGCGCAATCGGTTCACCCACGAATCGCACTACATCAGAGGCAAGCACCGGCGCGTCGGAGCCGGCGCGGCGTTTCTGCCCGGTCTGCCCCGGCATGTCGGTGACGAGCCGCGAATCGGGTAGGTCACTTGCGGTCAAGACACACGCCACACCGGGCAGTTCGCGCGCTTTAGTCACATCGACGCGCTTGAGCCGCGCGTGTGGATGCGTACTGCGCAATACTTTCGCGTGCAACATGTTCGGCATTGTATAATCGCCCGCGTAGACCGTCGCGCCGGTAGTCTTGCCCAGCGCGTCGACGCGGCGCAGCGGCTTGCCGATGATTTTCAATTCTGGTAATTCAACTTCAGGTAACGGTTTTGCCGTATATCTCTTTTTCATAGTTTTATCTCCTTGATTTCATGCTTCCCGTTTCACGCTTCACGCCTCACGTTTCACATCTGCCATTTTCTCCGCCGCCATCTGCACTGCCGCGATGATTTGTCCGTAGCCGGTACAGCGGCACAGGTTGCCCGACAACGCGTCGCGAATTTCTGCTTCATCGGGGTGCGGGTTTTTGTCCAATAACGCCTTAGCCGACACAATCATGCCCGGCGTGCAATAACCGCACTGCGCCGCGCCTGTATCGGCGAACGCCGCTTGCAGCGGATGTGGGTCATCCATCGTGCCCAAGCCCGCGTTAGTGATGATCTCCGCGCCGTCCGCCTGCCACGCCAGCACCAGACAACTGTTGACCGCCTGTCCGTTCAACAGCACCGCGCACGCGCCGCAGTCGCCCTTCGCGCAACCATTTTTCACATCGGTGTATCCCAAATCGCGCAGAGCACGAAGCAAAGTTACATTTGCCCCCAGCGCGACTTC
>CAZSIG010000063.1:0-2673 GCA_964606195.1 uncultured Anaerolineales bacterium | reverse complement strand
GCAATCATATCATCAATCAGCACCGCGTCGTAATCAAAAATCGGTTCACCTTCCACCTGAAGCTTCTGGATGAATTCCAAACGGGTATATCCGGCAAGTTCAGCCGCTTTACCCAAACTCAATTTTTGCTTTCGGTACAGTCGGAGTGCGTGATGAAAAAGCATATCCTTGGCGAACTCATCTTTATCTTCTTTGAGTGAGAGCAAAATAGAATTATCTATGCGCAGCCGAATTTCCGTGAGCATAAGTTTTCTCCCTTATCTACTGTCTACCATCCCCCATCAACAACCGCCGCACCAACACCCCTACCACGCGCTGCCGATAAGCCGCCGCGCCGCGCACATCATCGATACAGCAAGTCGCATCGCAGACTAGACTCACCGCGTCGACGACCAATTCCGGCGTCAACTTCTTACCGCGTAGGGCATCTTCCGCCGCCGTAGCCCGAATCGGCGTCGGCGCGACCGCGCCCATCGCGATACGCACATCTTTGCACGCGTCGCCGCCGTTGTACTCCACCAACACCGCGGCGTTGACCACCGAAATCGCGTCTGCCTTGCGCAGCGCGAGCTTGCGAAAGCCGCCCGCGCTATTGCCCGCCATCACTGGCACGTATATCGCGGTCAGCAGTTCGTGCGGCTGCCGCTTGGTTTGGCGCACGCCCGTGAAAAATTCCGCCAACGGCAACCGCCGCGTACCATCCTTACTCGCCAACTCCACCTCCGCGTTCAAGACAAGCAGCGGGGGCGCGGTGTCCGCCGCGGGCGAGGCGTCGCACAGGTTGCCGCCGATGGTGGCGCGATTGCGCACTAGCGGATTGGCAAAGATTTTCGCCGCCTCTTGGAGCACCGGAATACGCGCCGCGATTATCTCGCTGTCCAATATCTCGGCTAACGTGGCGCCGCCGCCGATTACGACGTAGCCGTTATCCTCACAGATACCGCGTAGCTCGCTCAACCCGCTCAGATTCAGTAGCGTTTTGGGACATTTGCGTCCCCCGCGTATATCTACAATCATGTTCGTCCCCCCCGCCAGCGGCATGACCTCCGGCGCGCCGTTGGCTAACATCTCGAGCGTCTCCGGCAACGTTTGGGGCATCAATAGTTCAAATTCTGATAGCATAATCCTTTCCTCCAAATCATAATAAAATCTAAACACTATCTCAAGTTGCTTGTTTATTAACAACAGTTGTGTTACAATGTCTCCAGTAAAATTAAGGAGGTGTAACTATGACGCAAGCAGCATTAGCCCTTCCATGGGCTTTTCAGCAATTGGTCAAACTGCACAATCGCAGACCGGAGCTCGTGGATACCGCCATTGCGCGGCTTTTCCAAGATGACCAAGAACTGCGCTGGTCATTAGTAGTAAACGCGTACCTCGATGAGCAAATAAATCTCGGCAAAGCCGCGGAGCTATTGGATACGCACGAATTAGCACTCCGCGAACGCTTCATCAAGCTAGGTATCCCTCTAAGAATCGGCTCAGCCGATTTAACCGAAGCGCGGGCTGAAGTAAACGCGGTGCGCGCTTGGTTTGAAACGAGCTATGATTATACTCATTGATAACACTGTATTATCCAATTTTGCGCTAGTGAACCGCGCGGATTTACTACATCGAGCATTGGGCACAACAGCCGCGACCACAGTTCAGGTTATGGATGAGTTTGAGAGAGGTGTGAAATTGCACCGCGTTCCCATCACAGATTGGAACTGGTTATCGATACTACCCCCGTTGAGAAATTAGAAGACTTGCTTTAACAAGGAACTTTTTGTCCCTTAGAGTTGTTCCCTAATAAGCTAGGTAGAAAATAGGACACGGATTTTCGCGGATTGACGCGGATAAATAGCTTAAATCCTGAAAATCCGCGTGAATCCGCGTCCTAATAATTACTTTCCCGTCCAAAATCTTATTTGGGAACAAGTCTCTTCTCTTGGTTAAACTGTTAATTACCTCCCTCCGCGCAATCCAACACCGCGCGCACGATACTCGCGTACCCCGTACAGCGGCACAAATTTCCCTTCATGTACTCGCGCACCTCCGCCTCCGACGGGTGCGGATTATCGCGCAGCAGCGCCTTCGCGGTCATCAGCATACCGGGCGTGCAGTAGCCACACTGAAACGCCGCGTTGTCGATGAACGCCTCTTGCAGCGGGTCGAGGTTGCCCGCCGCGTCCTGCAACCCCTCCACCGTCAAAATCTCATGCCCATCCGCTGCGACCGCGAGCACCAGACACGCCAGCACCGGCTTGCCATCCATCTGCACCGTACACGCGCCGCACTCCCCAATACCGCAGCCATACTTCGCGCCGGTCAACTCCAGTCTATCCCGAATCACGTTCAACAACAACTCATTCGGCGCGACATGCAGTTTATGATCCCGTCCATTAACCGTCAGCGTAATTAGCGTCAGCCCCTCCGCCTCCACGCGCCGCGTGATAGGGGCGTTATGGGGATAACGCCCTGGTAGTGCTTCTTCAGGGCGCAATCCCAATTGCGCCTCTCGCCCCGCGCGCTCCCACGCCGCGTTCAGGGCATCCACCGTCATCGCGAAGATGACCTGCCGCCGATAATCCGCCGTCGAGCGCACATCATCAATCGGCGTGACCTCCGCCGCCGCGATGTGCGCCACCTGCTCCACCAACTCCGCGCTGAACACCTGCCCGCGCAAGGCAT
>CAZSIG010000062.1:0-11568 GCA_964606195.1 uncultured Anaerolineales bacterium | reverse complement strand
CATCGTGCTGCTCCGCGTTGCCCACGAAGGCGCGGACATCTGCCAATACCGATTCCCGTACTTCGTGCGCGGAGGTTTGAGATACATCCGCTATACACGACTGCAAGCGGTCGAACCCGTACATCTCCCCCGCGTCGTTCGTCGCCTCCACTATGCCATCGCTGCTCAGGATTAGCACGTCGCCAGAACGCAGATTGGCGCGTTGTTCTTCATATTGCGCTCCCGCGAACATCCCCAATGGCAGCCCTCCCGTCTCTATCCATTCAATACGCCCATCACTTCGGCGAATCAGGGGGTCAATTAAACCCGCGTTGGCGCAGCGTATCTGCCACTCCGCGTTGTTGCGCGCTATAGTGATGTAAAGCAGCGCGGTATTCAGGCGATTGCGCTGTGTGTGAGGATGAATCTCCAGGTTCAATTTGTGCAGCAGCGCGGCGGGCGTCAATCGCGTGTGCATTTCGTTAGTCAGTAGCCCAAAGGACAGCGCCATCATCAGCGCGGCTTGCATCCCCTTGCCCGACACGTCACCTACGGCAAGCCCCAACAACGATTTATGGTCGGATACCCCCGCGTTGTCAAAGACGAAATAGCTGTAAAAATCGCCGCCTACCTGTCGGGCGGCTTGCGAGAAGCCCGCAATCGACAAGCCCGGCAGGTGCGGCGCGGTGGCGGGGAGGAGACTGCGCTGAATCTGTGCAGCGATTTCCAACTCTCGCGCCATCTGCGCCAGTTCGCGCTGGTGCGCGGCGTGCAGCTTCTGCTCGGCGCGCTTGCGGGCGGTGATGTCGTATAAGACGAGCAACTGCCCAATTTGCCGCCCGCGCCGATTGGTCAGGGGAGAGGTGCGGAGGTCGTAGTACGCGGTGGGCGCGTCCGGCGGCATGGCAATCTCCGTCTGCGTCGGTGTTTCGGCGCGCAGATACGCCAGCAGATAAGGCAGATGACGTAAGACCTCAACGGCGGGGTGCCCGATTGCCGCGCCGCGCGGGAACTCGAGGATACGCCGCGCGGCGGGATTGAGGTCTACGATGCGCCCTTGCTGGTCTAAAACCACCATGCCATCGTTCATGCTGTCCACGAGCACATCGCGGGCGACGGGGGCTAAATCGAAGAGGCGATAGCGAAACAGGCTCCACGCCAACATCAGCATGGTCACCGTGAACGCGGTGGAGTATTCGTAACCCACAAATGGGATCAGTTCTAAAGAGTGAAGAAGATTGACAGTCAGGGGTAAAGACGCGCCCAACAGTATCATAAACATCTGGCTGCGATACACGTTAGGAGAGCGAACTATTTTCCATACCAGCAGGACTACTCCCGCGAGCAAAAGCGCCAATGAATAAACGACATGTACCCATTCCCACAGCTCCCACCGCAGTTCTATCAAACCATTCTCAAACATGTACGCGCCACCATTAAAAACCAACAGCACCGTAATAGCCGGCACTATCAATAATCCTATGAGCCGGCGCGGCGTCAGCCAGCGGTGTCGCCCGGTATATTGCAGCGTGAAGGCAAACCACGCGACCGGTATGCCCTTTAACTGAATGAAACTAGCCCCTTGCCAGAGTATGTTGTAACCTAGATTCTTATCCATCAAGTATAACATATCGGTCACGCACCACGTTGTGACTAAAAAGGTGAGCGCGGCGAAGGCGGTGGCGCCCGCCGCGTCGCGATGCCGCCAGATGTAGATGGTCAAAGCCACCATAGAGATTGTGGCGGACAGCGCGATGGTGATGTGAATGTAGTTCCAGTTCATAACTTCCTATGACTTACGCAACTATTGTACTTCTAGTATAATTAGCACAAAAAATCAGAAAATTAGTGCAATTCGTGCAATTAGTGGCAGATTATTTCTTATACTCCCCAAAAACCAGTGTTCATCAGTGTGTATCAGTGTCCCCTCAATGGCGCGGCTACTTCTCCTTAATCAACCCCAACCGATAGGCGCGCAGTAAAAGCTGCAAATCGTCAATCTGCCGCTGAATCTCGCGCCCCTGGTCGGTGTCCTTGACACGAATGCGCGTGTCGTTCGTCTCCAAAATCTCCGTCTTAGAATCGATGTCCAGTTCATCTTCGATTGCGCTCTGGGCGGACTCCAAGGGGTGATGCGAGGCGAGCAGCAGCCCGTAGGAATTGTACACCAGCGTGTAGCCCGCGATGCCGGTCTGTTTCTGATAAGCCTTAGAGAAGCCGCCGTCGATGACGATTAACTTGCCCCCCGCCTTCACCGGACATTCGCCCTGCCTGACCTTGACCGGCACGTGCCCGTTGATGATGTGTCCAGTGTCCGGATTTACGCCGAACTCCACTAAAATCTTTCGCGCGATATCCTCGCGGTCTCGAAAATCGTAGTACGCGTTTCGCTGTTCCACATGCGTCGCGGGGTCAGCTAGGAAATACCGCTCGAAGGTCGCCATCTTCTCCTTGCCGAACAGCGGAGATTGCGCGCCGCTCCAGAGATACCACATCGCGTCCATGCCGTACCGTTTCCACGCGGGGTTATCGGTGGTGAAATACCCCTGCCGCGCCAGGCGGTCTATGCGGTCCATGAAACGTTTGCCCGCGAACTCCTCATCACCCACGATGAACGCCTTAAACGCGCCGTCGGCAGTGAGGGGAATGCAACCGTGATAGAGCAGGTTGCCGTTGTGCACGAGATAGGTGCTCCCCTTCGAGAAGAGAAAGCGCACATGCTTTTGCAGCCGCTTGCTGTTGACGAAGGATAGTTTCAGCTTCTCGATTACGCCCTCCTCTCGCGCCGTCAATTCGTAGGGCTGCGCGGGGTCGAGGGTGGGAAAATTGGCGTCGAGGAGCGGGTGCGCGGTGCCGTGCAGGTCTATCGTCCCGCGCGCGGGGTCGATTTTATCCAGCAGCAGGCGGTCTGCCATGCGATAGTGCGACCGCCGCTGAATGATTTGTCCCTCCAATTTGAGTTGAATGATGGTAATCGCCTTGTGCATTTGCGCCATCAATCTGCGCTCGTGCGCGGTCAGCTCCAACTCGTTCGGCTCTTTGGGCAGAAATCGCTCGCAGGCGTCATCACCGTAAACATCTATGGCGAACATCGCGAGGGGTAAAAGCGTTATCCCGTAGCCCTCCTCAAGCGTCTCCATGTTGCCGTAGCGCAGGCAGATTCTGATGACGTTGGCGATGCACGCCTCGCTCCCCGCCGCCGCGCCCATCCACAAAATGTCGTGGTTGCCCCACTGCACATCTACTTTGTGATAATTTATCAGAGTATCCATGATGAGGTGCGCGCCGGGGCCGCGGTCGTAGATGTCGCCGATGACGTGCAGCCGCGCGATTGCCAGCCGTTGAATCAACTCCGCGAGGGCGACGATGAACGCTTTCGCGCTGTCGGTGGCGATGATGGCGTCGATGATGGCGTGATAATATTCGCGCTTGTTCGTGACGCTCTCCTGCTCTTGCAGCAGTTCCTCGATGATGGCGGCGAAGTGCTTGGGCAACGACTTCTCCATCGTGGTGCGCGGATATTTCGACGAGACGACGCGGCATACTTGTATCAAGCGTAACAATATGGCGCGATACCACGCCGCCTTGTCGTCAACGGTGCGTAAGATGAGCGGCAGTTTCCGTTCGGGATAGTAAATCAGCGTCGCCAAGTTCCGCTTCTCCCTTTCGGACAGTGTATCGCGAAAAATCTCGTTGATCCTGCGCCTGATGGAGCCGGAGCCATTCTTCAACACGTGACAAAAAGCCTCGTACTCCCCATGCACGTCCGAGATGAAATGCTCGGTGCCCTTCGGTAGATTGAGCCGCGCGGTCAGGTCGATTATCGCTGTCGATGTGGCGCGAATGGAGCGATATTGCCTCGCCAATAGTCGCAAATATTGTAATTTAGTCTCACTTATTTCCATAGAATTCACCTCACGCAATGGATTATAACAACTCGCGGTGAATTCGGCAAGGTAGTTGCCATAAGCATAACGCTCCACTGTAAAACGGTGGAGCCAGGCCATGGCCGCTTCGAAATCCGGGAGTGCTGGCCCATTTCCAACTCCGCGGACTTGAAGCACATCCGCAACTTATCCGACTGGCCCGGGTTGCAGACCATCGTCATAGTACGGAGAGCGCAGCACCGCGGGGATAAGATAGAAACTGAAATCCAATACTATAGGACTTACGCAAGTTCAGGCTAATTTTACCGCTGAGGACGCGGAGAACGCTGAGGTTTGAAGGTCGGGTTCTATCAACATAGCAAAAATGACTTTTAATGAATGTTGATGAGCGGCTATAACCGCGAAAATCTTTTCTGTTTTCTTTTCTCCGCGTCCTTGGCGCCCTCTGCGGTGAATTATAGTGCGGTTTTGCGTAAGTCCTATACTATATCTCCAGTCTCCTGAGTAGTACACGACATATGCTCGATATAATCCGCGGTCATTGGGGCATTGAGAATCAACTCCATGGGGTACTGGATAGCGCTTTTCGGGAAGATGAGTGCTGGCTCCGTAAAGGGCAGGGGACCCAGAACTTTGCCTTGCTACGACATATCGCGTTGAACCTATTAAAGCAAGAAAGTACCTGCCAGCGGGGGATCAAAACCAAACGCCTTAAAGCGGGATGGCATCTAGATTATCTCAAGAAGGTCTTGGGTGGATAAATGCGGTCGCCCTACGTGCAAGATGGTGGGGATATTGGTCGCCGTGGGCGTGGCCGTGTCGGTGGGCGTGTTGGTCGGGACCGTCGCGGTCGTGGTGGGCTTCGCCGTGTCCGTAGGGGGCGCGGTCGCGGTGGGCGTTGCTGTGTCTGTGGGCGTACTGGTCGGCGTCGCGGTATCGGTAGGGGTAGCCGTAGCGGGGGGAGTCGGGGTCACGGTGGCGGTGCTGGTAGATGTCGGCGTCACCGTGGGCGGAACGCAGCCAGCGACGCCGCAATACACGTCTGCCGCGTAGACCGCGTTGTGCCAGTCCACGTTCCCCGCGCCGCAAATGTCTTGCGCGTGCTCCGCACAATCGAGCACACATGCCCCGCCGCGCCGGGAGCGCGGTCAGGACATTCCCGCAAGTTGATAGTTGACGTAGATATAGACAACCAGACAAAGTAGCAATAGCGCTATGATCACGCCTAGCGCGAAGCCGAAACCCAGCCCAAAGCCTCTATCGAAAGCCGATTCGGGCGCGGGGCTATCGAGGGAAATCTCTGGGGCTTTGTCCCAGGCAATGCCGCACTCTGGGCACTCGCGGGCGTCGTCTGGTAGGGGAAAGTCACAACAGGGGCAATTCATCAGTTTGACAAAATGTGATACACGTAGTATATCGCACATTAAAAAGAAGCCGCGGCGCGGTGGAAACAACACCGCGCTCGCGAAGAACCGCTTCCATGAACCAAGCGGTTAGGTTCTCTCAGAGAACCTAATGGGGCTAGAGAGAGTCGAACTCTCATGGAGTATTACCTCCGGCGGATTTTAAGTCCGCTGCGTCTGCCATTTCGCCATAGCCCCTGACAAAATCGGCCGTAATTGTAACACTATTCGCATAGATTGTCAATTGGGAGATAAGCAAACCGCGCTCAGACGCGGTTGCTTTTCAGCTTACGATATCGCCATTTGATCTCCCAGGCGCGTAACGCGGCTTCTATCTTCACCGGCACGGTCATCTTCGATTGCCCAATGGCTCTATCCTCAAACACAATGGGAATTTCCACAATTCTAAAATCCATTTTCTCACACAAGTATGCCACCTCTACCTGAAAGATGTAACCGCTGGATAACAATTGTTCTAAGGGCAATCTCTCCAATACCTCGCGACGAAAACATTTGAACCCGGCAGTGGCATCGCGCACGCGAGTACCCAGTATCAGATGCACATAGACGCTGTTAGCCCACCAACTCAAAAACTGCCGCCACCATCCCCACCTTTCATCAACCTGACCTCCGTCTACATACCGCGATCCCACTACTATGTCATAATCGCGTATCTTGTCCAACATGACCGGAATGTAGCGCGGAGAGTGAGAGAAATCCGCGTCCATCTCTATAATGTAATCGGCACCCTTGCTTAGCGCGAGTTTGAACCCCTCGATATAGGCTGTACCCAATCCCTTTTTCTGTGGTCTGTGCAACACTTGCACGAAATTCGGATATATTTGACCGAGATCATTCGCGATGTTACCCGTTCCATCAGGTGAATTATCATCTACGATCAGAACCTGCAATCCCACTATACCCAAAGTCAACAACTCCGCGATCATCGTGCGGATATTCTCCGCCTCGTTATAAGTCGGTAAAACTATTATGGTTTTCATATTTTCATAACTACGCCTAGCTCCCCGCGAGCTTGAAGCTCGCGGGGAGCCAAAATCTATTATGGTTTCATGGCGCGATCTCCGGGGTGTTTATTATATCGGGCACAATTCGCAGCAACATCGCCTGGCGTGTTCGCGCCATCGCGACGAATTCGAGATTGCCGCGCTCCTGCGCCAGATCAGCCGCCTGTTCTACCGCCGCTAACGCCTTCGAAATCTCCCCCCGTTCTTCGTAAACTAAGCTGAGTATCCAATAGGCGCGCGGTTCGTTCGAATCGAACTCCAGCGCCGCCTGCCCATCAGCCATAGCGCGGTCGGTTTCGCCAAGTTGATAATATATCATACCGCGCGCGGCGTGAAATGCGGCATCATCATCCAATAATTCGCGCGCTTGCGCAAATGACGCGGTAGCTTTTTCAGCGTGCTCCAGCTTCTCCTCCAATACTCCCTGCCAGAGCCACAATTCCCAATCGTCAGGTGTCAAGTCCAGCGCGGCGTTTATCTCCACCAGCGCTCCCGCGTAATCTCTTTCATCACGTATCAACAATTCCGCGTTTAAGAAATGATCATACACCGCGCTCTTTATGGGATCAGGCGGAAAAAACACGCGTAAGAGAATTACTAAACCGATGAACACCCCCACGATGCCGAGAACAATGCTTCCCACTTTTATCAACACGCGGCGATTCTTCGCGGCTACAAGATCATCGAGATACCACCACCAGCGTGTTTTGTCAATCTCAAGCTGGCGTCTTTCCTGTGCCAATCGATTGCCGCGCCGCGCCGCTGTGACTAACCCCCGCGCCTTACGGCGCATTTTATTCTCGACCATCTCCAAACGGCTACGCTCAGCGCGTACGTCAACCTGCTGCTCCGCCTCTAGCTTTGTGGTTAATTCCTCTGCCTTATCTACGTGGTGCAGAAAACCAATGACTTCCTCCGCGGTTGCCTTTTTCCCCAAACTGGTTATCTCTGCTTCGCATCGTTCGATCAGATTGCGCAGTTCATCCGCGGTGTTCAGAATACCGGAGGATACATTTGGAAGAATGGGCATCTGGAAATAGTTCTCCTTTACAATACTTTCAATTCGCGCAGTATATCTACCACTTTGGGCAATTGTCCCGCTGCGTTCTCCCACAGCCATTCGCGCCGTATATGCAGTCCAGAGAGTGCCGCGGAATGATACACTTCACTATCCCGCGCGGCCTCTACATACTCATCGACGCGCAGTTGATAAAACTCCACCACGCGGTTGTCTGGATCAATCAGCCAGTATTCGGGGACGCGCAATCGCGCATATCCCTCTTTTTTCACAAACGCGTCGTAATGGCGGCTGCCGGGCGATACAATTTCGACGACCACGTTCGGCGCGCCGACGATGGATTGCTCCTTGACGATGCCCAAGCGCGACCGCGCGACGAAGCAAATATCCGGCTCATAGCCGTTCTTGTCATCCAGTTCAATTAGCGTGCGCGAACCATAAACCTCTCCCAATTCGCGTATTTGTACGAACATATTTATCAGAGTGTATAGAAAATTGAACAATCTCTCATGCTTTCTGGATGCCGGTGAAGCCATTACCATTACTCCATCAACTAAATCTGCCTTTTCGCCATCTTTCAACAACCTCTTGAATTCGTTGAGCGTTACCAACGATTGGGGGTCAGCGGGCAAAACGCCGATACCGCGACGATGTCTCTCCAATACTAACATCTCTCTTTCCATCATTGACCTCCCATTTTTATGTCTCCTGTACCAATTTCAACTGCACGCGCCCCACTTGAATCAAACTATTATCATGAACTACGGTCGGCGCGGTTACCCGTTCCCCATCCACATACGTGCCATTCGTGCTTCCCAAATCCTCACTCCACCAATGTTCCCCGCGCCAGGTCAACAAAGCATGTTCGGTAGAGATTGACGGATCCGCTAACACCACGGTGTTGGTCATACCACGCCCAAGTGAAGTGACCGGACGCAGGGGGATCCTATCACCGGGTAGCAGTTCCGCCTCTCCGCCATAAACCACTACCAGATAACCGTAGCGGCTGGTTCGCGCTTCTACCGCGCGGTCCGCGCCGCGCAAATCTCGTGCTACAATTACCACCACCACTATCAAAAATAAGTAGAGCAGCGCGATTAACGCTACTCGTAGCCCCAAAATAGTTATTTCCATTTTCACGCTTTACGGCTCACGTCTTGAATATCATCTCCACTCCCCCGGCAGAGATCACATCTCCATTTTCCAACGTACATTCCTGTGTCGCCTCACCATTGATCCAACTACCGTTCGCGCTATGCAAATCGGTGAAGACATATTTGCCATATCTCTTGGCAATTTGCGCGTGACGCCGCGACACTCTGGCATCGTTTATAATCACGTCGTTATCCAGATTGCGTCCTATAGTCAGCGTATTTTTAACCATCTCTATCTCGCGCCCGTTGAAGATAAGCCGCGGCACTATCTCCTGCTCTTGGGGCAATCGCGGCATCTCCATCGTGATTTCCTGCGTCGCGTCTATTTTGCGCGGTTGGCTCTCCGTCGCCTCTCTCATCTGCGCGACTACTCGCACTCCAGAGGTAATCTGGCTATGTTCACTCAGGATCACTTTGGGACGCGAAAGCAAGGTATAGCCCCGTTCATTCGCGAGGTTAATCAGGTACGTCACCAGTTCACGCTGTAACGCGGTGTGGTAAGCCGCGAGGTTAGCGAAATCATCTATGCTCAATTTAACGTAGTAGTCATTGGGCACGAGGATCGCGCCCGCGCTGATGATGCGGCGGTCCTCCATAGCGCGCCCCAACGCCTTCGCTATCTCCACCGGTTGGACGCGCCGCCCCAGCAGCCGCGCCACCGAATCTTCCATGAATCGTTTGACCCAATCCTCGAATCTCGCGAGACTTCTATCAGCCATCTTCGGAATCCTATCACATACGAGTTAAACGAGCAAGTAGAGAAGAACCTGTGTCTTTCATTACCGCTCAACTTCAGACTTCCGAAGTTTTCCGAAACTTCGGAAGTCTAGTCAGCATTATCGCTTATCTAGAGCTTTCTCAAAGTCGCGCCGTTTATATGGCATGTCACCCTGAGCCCCCGTGCGGGGATAAACTACGCGCAGGGTCTCGTTTTGATTCAACCACCGCGGTACTTGCCACTTCAATTCTAATTTGTGCGAAAACGAGATGCTTCACTGCGTTCAGCATGACACTTTGAGAAGGTCCTAATCGCTTATCTCCCAACTATTCTAGGACTTACGCAAATTCACAATAATTTGACCACAGAGTACGCGGAGGACGCGGAGTTTTCTCAAAGGAATAATTTTTACAACCATCATACGCGGTCACATCCCCCCATTGAAAGTCATATTTCTTAGACGACAAAAGCTATATCAAAAACTCTGCGCTCTCTGCGTGCTCGGCGGTGAAAAATACGCCGAAGTTGCTTAAGTCCTGATTCTTATTCGAACAGTTCAATATTTCCGCCGGTGTGGATGAACAACACCTTATCATCCCCAAACTTCCCCCGCGCCGCGTAGTCCAACATCCCTGCTGCCGCCTTGCCCGTATAAACACAATCGAGCAAAATCCCCTCCGACCGGGCGAACAGTTCGATAGTTCGCGCCGCCTCTTTCGTGCGCGCGCCGTAAGTCTCCCCCATATACGCGTCATCCACGATCACCAACTCGCGCGGTACATCTATACTCAATAGTTCTCCCGTCTGTGATGCCAATTCGTGTACATGCTGCTCCAGATACTCCTTGCCCCCCGCGACGCCCATGCCTACGATCTTGCCACGCCAGCCCGTCATTGCCTGCCCGACTACTAATCCCGCCTGCGTGCCTGCCGAACTAGACGCGTGGATAATCCAATCGAAATCAATCCCCAATCGCGCGCTGTCCGCCATAATCTCCGCGAATGCCGCGGCGTAGCCCAGCGTGCCTATCGGCGTCGACCCGCCAACCGGCATTGCATAAACCTTACGCCCCTCGCCGCGCAGTTCGTTCGCCAAATCGTCCGCGGCGCGAAACCACTCGTCCCAATCGGCAGTATCTACATGATGCACCTTCGCTCCCAGCAGATGATCCACGCGCAGGTTGCCGGTTGGCGTTTTCGGTTTCGTTCCTCCTAGAACAAGATGCACTTCTAATCCATTGACCGCGCCCGCACCCGCTGCCATACGACAGAAATTGGACTGATTCGCCCCGATGGCAACGAGCGTGTTCGCGCCCTGCGCCACCGCGTCGGCGAGCAAGTAATCCAGCTTGCGCGTTTTGTTGCCGCCAAAAGCGAAGCCGGTCAGGTCATCGCGTTTGCAGTAGATATTTGCGCCCGCATGTGCCGAAACCTGTTCCAGTCTATACACCGGAGTGGGCAGCAATGACATCGCTTGGCGCGGAAAACGCGCCAATGCCTGTGTGAGTTTCTCACTGAATTTTGAGTTCATTATTCTCGATCAATTCCTTTCCGCCAGCAACTCGCCTTAGTGGTACCGCGAGTTGAATATCATTTTCCCGTAACGCGTAAATGACATCGCGCTTTATATCCGACTGCGCGTCAAAGATTACATCTATAGGTGTGTAACATAATATTTGCAAATCTATCGCGCCATCGCGAATACTGTCTACCCACGCTCTGGTCCACTGATCTTTCAACACGCGTTCCTCTTTCTCCAGTACCCCTTTTATTACCTCTTGAGCGCGCGCGACATCACTGTCTATCGCTAGGGGCACGTTGAACAATACGCGGCGGCGCGGCGCGGTGCTATAGTTGATCACCGGATTCGTGGCAAGGATGTTGTTAGGGATCGCGATCTTAATCCCGTCCCAAGAGACCACCGTCGTGATGCGCATCGCAATGTCAATCACCGTGCCGGCAGTGTCATTAACCTCGATCGCGTCGCCGACGACGAAGGGGCGATCAATCAAAATAAAAATACCAGAGATAAAATTTGCCGCGATATCCTTTGCCGCGAAGCCGATGATGATGCCACCCACCCCCGCGGCAGTCAGCGCGCTGTAAAGCGGCGCGGACAAGCCTAGAATGTTCAGGGCAATGATGACCGCGATGATGCCTACGATGAAATCGATCAGCTCACTGGCTACCGATATACTGCGCTCATCCATCTTCAATGATTTACCATTTCTGTTAAACCAACCCAGCCACCGCGATTTATTTTTCAAAACAAGCCGCACGGCGTACACCAAAGCTACCAACGCGATAGCTTTTATCCCATACTCCACAATATTATCCATCGCTAAGATATCCTGGACTTTATCCAATTTTGTACAACCCTCCTTT
>CAZSIG010000061.1:9456-11601 GCA_964606195.1 uncultured Anaerolineales bacterium | reverse complement strand
TGGTGACAGCTATCGCGGTAGGGGTGTATTTCTTGAAACGTAAAACGTGATGCGTGAAACGTATTGCGTAAGCTCTAATGAGTATACGCGGTCATACTCCATCATTTGAAGTCATATTTTTAGAAGGTAAGAATTGTTGCTGAAACTCCGCGCTCTTGGCAGTAAAAATCGTAAATCCTATATTGTGGTCTCTCTACCTACTTCGCGGCTTACGCCTCACGTCCCCGTTATCGTCAAAGTTGTGGTAAGCGTGGGCGTGGGGGTAGCCATCCACGCGGGGATGGGCACATCGAAATGATGTCGTAGAATCTCCGCGGTGATAGGTACGGCGGTTTGCGACCCTTCGCCACCGTTATGTACAAAGGTCAACACCACGATTTCAGGGTTCTCAAAAGGCGCGAAGGCGACGAACCACGCATGAGTGGGCAGATTGCCCTCTTCATCCAATGGCCCGGGAAACTCGGCGGTGCCGGTCTTGCCCGCGACTGCCACTTGGGGAAAATTAACTCCATACGCGGTGCCGCCTGTGACCGCGGCGCGTAGCCCCTCTTGAACGATTTCTATGTTTTCGGGAGATGCGGGAATTCGGCGAATTATTTCGGGCTGGAATGGTTTGATGATTTTACCCTCCGCGTCGCGCACTTCATAGACGATTTGTGGGCGATAGAGAGTGCCCCCATTAGCCAATGCCGCGTGAGAGTTGACAAGTTGTAACGGGGTAGCCAAAATATATCCCTGTCCGATTGACGCGTTATAGGTATCACCCTTCACCCAACTTTCGCCATAAGTTTGACGTTTCCAGCGGTCGTTCGGTACCAAGCCCAGATTTTCGCTTTCGCCGGGCAACGCGACGCCGGTAGGTGCGCCGAAGCCGAACAACCGCGAGTATTCACCTAAACGGTCGATACCCAATCCGCCGGTATCCACGAATCCTCCCCCGACGTTGTAGAAGAAAATATCGCACGAGTGCGCGATAGCCGCGACCACATTAGTTGAGCCGTGCCCGCCGCGGTTCCAGCAATAAAACGGCTGGGCGAGTTTGGGGTCATCGGGGAAAAACTTGTTGGGCAGCCACATCGTGCCCCCACAAAAGAAGCTAGTATTGTAGGTGATGACCTCCTCTTCAAGCCCCGCGATGGCGGTGATGATTTTGAAGATAGAGCCGGGGGGATATTGCCCCGAAATCGCGTGGTTGATGAGGGGATGGCGCGGGTCGTTGCTTAGGGTGGCATAATCATCTTGTGAGATGCCGCCGACGAAAAGGTTGTTATCGTAGCTCGGCAGACTGACCAGCGCCAGGAGTTCGCCGGTTTGCGGGTTCATAGCAATGACGACGCCCGATTCTGACTCGGCTTGTTCCATACCGCGCCGCAGAGCTTCCCCTGCAATACGCTGTAGTTCGAGGTCTATTGTCAAAATGAGATTATGCCCCGCGCGCGGTTGATTTAACTCCCCCATCGTCCGAATCTCGCGCCCTGCCCAGTCAACCTCAACATGTTTGCGCCCCTTGATGCCGTGCAGCTCGTTTTCGTAGGTACGCTCGACACCCACTAGCCCAATGTTGTCATTTGGCCCGTATCCCGCCTCTTCGGGCAGACTCTCGGCTAACTCTTTCGGAATACGTCCAACGTAGCCGATGATGTGCGCGGTCAGCGGACCATCGAGATAATGCCGCATCGGTTCGATTTCCATGTACACTCCCGGTAAGCTGAGATGTTCTTCCTCGACCACGAAGGCGACTTCGCGCGCTACGTCGCTGGCAAGGACAATCGGCGTATATTGGTAATACGCGCTGTTACGTCCTTGCTCTGCCATCTGTTTCCACGCGGCTATCCGTTCGGTCTTAGTGAACGGTTCCGTCGCGCCGAATTCGCTGATTAGGTCTGCCAACCGCGTAAAAACGGCATCTTCTTTGTCGCGCGGTAGGTCTTCAGGGATGATGGAGATGTTGAAACTAGGAACATTACGCACTAAGATACGGTGCTCGCGGTCGTATATGACACCGCGCGGGGCGTTGACCGATATCAATCGAAAACGGTTATGGTCTGCCAGAAGCATATATTTTTCGCCTTCGATGAATTGCAATTGTACTAGCCGCGCGGTCAAGATTAAAAAAGCCAGCCCCAGCACTACGCGCCAGAGAGC
>CAZSIG010000061.1:0-9356 GCA_964606195.1 uncultured Anaerolineales bacterium | reverse complement strand
CTAGCCGCGCGGTCAAGATTAAAAAAGCCAGCCCCAGCACTACGCGCCAGAGAGCCAGCTTAAAATAATACTCATTGTTCATAAATCTTATGCGTGAAACGTAAAACGGGATGATTCTATTTTTACAAGATAGGACTTTCGCAAATTCACAATAATTTCACCGCAGAGGGCACAGAAAACGCGGAGCTTTCTTAAGGGAATGTCCTCGCCACCAACATACACCGTCATCAGTAGGAAAAAACCGCACCAAAAACTATGCGCTCTCCGCGCCCTCGGCGGTAAAAATACACCGAAGTTACGTAAGCTCTACAAGATAGGATATGAGTGCGTCTTGCGGTGTAACCATGCCATTGGGGGATAGATGATGAGTAGTAGCGCGGTATGTACCACCGCGGCGAGGGCGATTATTTGCAAGCTGCGAAAATTCCAGTGTATGGTGCTATCAGCCATACTCCGAATAATCCAACTGACCAAATCGTATCCGATAGAGGAGAGAAACCCCGCGCTGAGCGAGAAAATGAAGTTAGAACGAAATAAATTGGTTTCCCCTATTCCGACTATGAAACCGAGCGCCATCAGCGTCAGGCTCGAGACACCGAGTGGCATCCCCGAAAACAGGTCTAAAAAGACGCCTCCGATAAATCCCCACAAGGCACCGGCGCGTTCACCGCGCAGTAGGCTCCAGCATATAACCAGTAGTAAAACTAAGTTAGGGGTCAGATTACCCAACGCCAGAGGTTGCAACAGCGCGGTTTGAACGAGAACCGCGCTGCCTAAAAGAATGATAACCGCGTAAACGTTGATTTGATTCTACCTCTATTCAGCCTAACCTCCCGCAGGTTTGAACGTTACCCCGCGATTTCACGGGTAATAATAGACACCACTTGTACTTTCGCATATAATGCCTCAACCTGCGGGAGGTTGAGTAGTTGTTCTCTATTCTATTTCATAATTTACTGGCTTGAAGCCCTTTATCACTAACACCGTCTCCAAGCCGCTGAAATTGATGGGAGAGCGCACTACGGCTTCCTGAAAAGTTTCAATGTCGCGTTGCCGCACTTCGGTCACTTGCCCGATCACCAACCTCTTGGGAAAATTCCCCCCCAATCCTGAAGTGAGCACCATATCACCGATACTCACATTTTGGTCTTGGCGAATGTAGCGCATGATCAGCCCGCCACCGATTTCACCTTGAACCAATCCTGTCGCCCGCGAGTTCTGTACTATCGCGTTGACCGAGCTACTCGCGTCGGTGATTAGTAGAACTCGCGACCAATTTTTGCCCACTTCCGTGATTCGTCCGACCAGCCACCCCGCGGTAACGACGGGCATTCCGATTTCTAGACCATCTTCCGCACCGCGATCTATTACCAAATAATTCAGCAGGTGGTTCGCGTCCTGTCCGATGACTTCGGCGGAGATTTGCTCATAAGAGGGATTGGCTTGCTTGAATTTGAGTTGTTCGCGCAGTTCTACGTTTTGAATTTCGGCTTCGCGGAGTTGAATGTTCTCAATCATCAAGCGGTCGGCGAGGTCTTGCAGATTCTCATATTTTCGATGTAAATCTCGCCATTCGCGAATCGTAGTGACCAGATTAGTACCGCGCTGCATCAGTTGATTGAGTCGTTTTTGTACTGGGGTCGTTATTTGAAGCGTGACATTTTCCACCGACTGTAGTTGCCGCGCCTCGTTTAAGATGATACCCGCCACACTCAGCAGTACCAGAATGACCAGTACAACAGGTCTAGTTCGTTGCTGATTATCCATCATTAGCTTTCAGCGGTCAGCAGTCAGCTTTTTATGACCAGCCTTTTGGCTATTAAGTTGACTGTTGATAAGCTGACGCCTGACGACTATCTTTAACGCGATATCGCGCCGCGTTGGGTAGGGGAGAGGACTTTGCGGAGAGTGTCCAGTTCTTCGAGAATTCTACCCGCGCCGCGCGCAACACAAGTCATAGAATCTTCTGTGGCGTATACGTGCATTTTGGTCTCTTCAGAAAGCCGCTCTGCTAAACCGCGCAACAACGCGCCGCCTCCTGCCAGCGCAATGCCGCGTTCCATTAAGTCGGCGACCAACTCTGGCGGTGTCTCATCAACCGTTGCCTTGACCGTGTCCACGATAGTTTCTATCGGATTAGACAATGCCTCGCGAATTTCCACGCTGCTCACTTCCACTTCCGCGGGTAACCCGTTGACGAGATTGCGCCCGCGCACCGTCATAGTGCTCTCTTCCATCAAGGGATAAGCCGAGCCGATCTGAATCTTGACCTTCTCTGCCATGCGTTCGCCGATGAGCAGGTTATATTTTTGACGCATGTATTGCACTACCTCTTCATCCATTTCATCACCCGCGACGCGAATGGAATGGCTGACTACAATTCCGCCTAAAGCGATGACCGCAACTTCGGTCGTGCCTCCGCCAATATCCACGATCATACTACCCACCGATTCGATGATCGGCAAGCCTGCGCCGATCGCGGCTGCCATCGGTTCCTCGACGAGATAAGCCTCGCGCGCCCCGGCACTGATAGATGCGTCAAGGACGGCGCGTTTCTCCACCTCAGTGACGCCACTAGGCACACCGACAACTATTCTGGGGCGCGGTAAGGGCATGATGAACTGATTATGCACTTTCTTGATAAAATAGTGCAACATTTTCTCGGTAACATCAAAGTCCGAGATGACGCCGTCGCGTAAAGGGCGAATAGCGATGATGTTAGCGGGAGTGCGCCCGACCATCTCCTTCGCCTCCGCGCCGATGGCAAGGACGCGTTTGGTTTTCTTTTCGATGGCAACCACAGAAGGCTCGTTGATGACGATGCCTTGATTACGCACCATAACCAACGAGTTAGCTGTACCTAAGTCAATACCGATGTCCTTAGAGAATATCCCTAAAAGGGCGTTTAATGGGCTGAACACTAAGCTTCTCCATACATAAAAGGGGCGAGCACCGCCCCTCTAAATGCTAAAACCACTATAGGACTTACGCAAGTTCAGAATAATCTTACCGCCGAGCACGCGGGGAGCGCAGAGTTTGCTAGGTAATTTTTTATCGCGCCACGAATATGACCTGTAATGAACACTTATGAACGTGTATGATAAATACAAAGAATCTTTCCCGCTACTCTCCGCGTCCGTCGTTTATCCCCGCACGGGGATGTTCTCTGCAGTAAATTGTGGTGCGATTTTGCGTAAGTCCTACACTATAAGCAAGGATGAGATTATTCCTCTTCCTCTCCAAACTCTTCTTCCTCTTCCTTGCCCTTAGAAATCACCTCTACCGCGTCGGGGCTGTAGGCTTCTTCCATTAGCAGTTCCTCTTCCGCCTCTTCCTCTTCTTCCGCCACCGCGCGCGTTGTCGCTACACTAAGCAGTACTTCTTCCGGTTCTGCTAAAATGGTTATCGTTTCTGGAATATCCAAATCACCGACCGTAATAGTATTTTTATCCTCGTCTAACAAAGCCGCGTCAACTTCAATCTGGTGAATCAGATCCTTGGGCAGACACTCAATCTCTATTGTATTAGAGCCGTACATCAAGACGTAGTCCCCATCCTGTACCAGCGATGATTGCCCCACAATTTGCACAGGGATCGCGGTGCGCATCTTCTCACCCATCACAATTGGTAGTAAATCTATATGTAACAGATTTTTGGAAACCGGATGACGCTGAATCTCCTTGACGATCGCCTGATGCGGCTCGTCATCCCCCGCGATGTTGACAGCAATAATGCGGTTCATCCCCGCCTTTCTAACCACTCTGTTCAAGGCTTGTGTTTGAGCCTTCAATGGCAGAGAATCTTCACCATTCTGTAGTAGAACCAGCGGCGTCCATCCCCCGCGACGTAGCTGCTTCACTTTCTTCCCAATAACTTCTCGTTTAGTTGCCTGTAACTCAATTTGCTCCATGATATCTCCTATTCCTCTCTCGCTAAAATGCAGCGTATATTGTATATCTTACTGGGGCTTTTGTCAAGTTAGGTAATGGAGTAATAGGGCTTTCTCAAAGTCGCGCGGTGTGCATTATATGTCACCCTGAGCGCAGCGAAGGGTCTCGTTTTTTCACGGATTTTATTCACCCTAATCAGTCGGTAACAGTTATAGCGAAGACGAGATGCTTCGCTATGCTCAGCATGACATCTTATAAGGGGACCTACTAGAGGTGTTGACCACGCGGTTTGTACTTTGAGAAAGCCCTAATGGAGTAATGACTTTGGTACGCGGTAGAGGCAAGGTGCGACGTATTTCCGAAGCGCGTCGTACCTAATCTCCTACTAAACCACGCGGTGATAGTGTGCATTTTTAGGTGTCTTGGAGTATAATTACATTCATGCAAGTGATCTTAACTCACGAAAATACCGATATGGACGCGCTCGCCTCGCTGCTGGCGGCGAAGAAGTTATACCCCGAAGCGGAGGCGGTACTCCCACGCCATCCCAACCGCAACCTGCGCGATTTTCTAGCCCTATACGAAGATGAAATGCCGTTCGTGTATCCCGACGATCTGCCCAGAGAAAAGATTACGCGCATAATTTTGGTCGACACCCAGTCCGCCTCTTCAATACGCGGAATGCGCCCTGGTATCCCCACACATATCATAGATCACCATCCGCTCAGCCGCGAGGAAAAGGAGATCACTTACGAAGGTGAACCTTTGGGCGCGACGACGACGATGCTGACCGAGCATATTCGAGAAAAGGGACTATCTATCACGCCATTGGAAGCTACATTGATGTTGATGGGCATCTATGAGGATACCGGCTCGCTCTCTTACACTGGTACCAAACCCCGCGATGCCCAGGCTGCCGCGTGGTTGTTAGAACAGGGCGCGGATTTGAAAATCGCCAACCGCTTTTTGAATCACCCATTAACCGCTGAACAGCGACAATTGCTAGATAATCTAGTACAGAACAGTGAAATTAAATATTTTGCCAAACATCCGGTACTGATCGCTACAGCGCGTCCCGCGCAACATATAGAGGAAATTTCCTCACTAGTACACCAATTGCGGAATCTGTTCGACCCAGCCGCGACGTTTATGTTGGTGCAGTTCAATGGTGAGGTGCAGATGGTCGCCCGAAGCTCTACGGCGCAGATCGACGCGGGGTTGATCGCGGTCAAAATGGGTGGTGGAGGACACCGCGAAGCGGCTGCCGCCTTTATCAGCGACAGCAATTTAGGTGAAGCGCGCGAAAAACTCACGGAATTGTTACAGGCTCATGCCAAACCCGCGGTAACGGTGCGCGAACTGATGTCGCACCGCGCCCTGACGCTCAAACCCGATTTGACGCTGGAAGAAGCCGAGAAAATAATGAAACGTTACAGCTACGAGGGCTTTCCCGTTGTGGAGCAAAAGCGCGTCGTCGGCGTGCTGACACGCCGCGATCTCGAACGCGCCTTGCGGTATCAGCAGGAACATAAACCGATTCGCGCCTATATGCACAAGGGAGAGATCGCCGTCACGGCGAACGACGCGGTGGAGCGATTACAAGCGGTCATGACCGAATACGGAGTGGGCCAGGTGCCGGTGGTTGAGGATGGCGAAATTATCGGCATTGTCACGCGCACCGATCTACTGAAACTTTGGGCTACTCCGACACGGCCATCGCAGCGTATTCGCATTACGCAGCTAATGCAGCAGATCATGCCCGCCGCGGTGCGTGCCCTCCTGCGTCAAGCCGGAGACATCGCTAGTCAACTCGATTATTCGCTCTATATCGTCGGCGGTTTTCCGCGCGACTTGTTATTGAAAGAGCCGAATTACGATTTGGACATGGTTGTGGAGGGTGACGCCATCGAGTTGGTCCATGAACTAGTCAAGGTAGTCGGAGGGCGAATGCGCTCTCATGCGCGGTTTGGAACAGCTACTTGGCTTCCCGATTCTCCGCTAAAGAGTACGATTCTCGAATTGCAAGAGCAGCGAGAGGAATTGGCGCGTTTCACCATTGATTTCGTCACCGCGCGCGTCGAATACTATAAACATGCCACCGCGCTCCCCACTGTCGAGAGTAGCTCCATCAAGCAAGACCTGTATCGCCGCGATTTCACCATTAACACGATGGCTATCTGCCTGGATCACGCGCGATATGGGGAACTTTTGGATTATTACGGCGGGCAGCGCGACTTAGAGGCAGAGGTGATACGAGTGCTCCACAACTTGAGCTTCGTAGAGGATCCAACGCGCATACTGCGCGCGGTGCGCCTAGAGCAACGACTAGGATTCAAGATTGAGGAAAACACGGAGGAACTCGCGCTCGATGCCGTAGATCTGCTGACGCGCGTCAGTGGTGAACGGATTCGGCATGAGCTTTTTTTGATCTGGAACGAACCGGAACCGGAACGCGCTATGCGCCGCTTGGATCAATTAGGGGCATTACAAAATATCCATTCCGCGTGGAGCTGGCGTGAGCAGTATTCACTCAAATTCCGCGAGCTACGAGACCGCGCGAACTGGTGGCGCGGTTTGGATCCGGCTGAAGGAAAGGATTTGAGCTTAGTCCTGCTCTATTTCGGCATGTCAATGGTGCATCTCTCGCACAATACCCTCGATGAACTCATCAGGCGGTTGCGAATTAAGCAACACGATGCGCGCGTCACGGTTCAGATGAAATGTATTTATGCCAACGCGGAGAAGCTGTCCGATCCCGACTTGTCTCCCAGCGCGGTGGATAAGTTACTGTCTCGAGCAACCCCCACTGCACTTTACGGTGCCTGGGTTGCTCTGGAGTCGGAGATGGCGCGAGAGCGAATCGTTGAGTATTATACCAAGTTGCGCCACGTCAAGGCTGAAATTGATGGTGAATATCTGAAGAATATGAATATCGAACCTGGCCCGCTGTACAGCGAAATCTTGAATACGCTACGCGCCGCGCGGCTCGATGGGGTAGTGAAGACTCTGGCAGATGAGGAAGCGATGGTGAAAGAGATGCTGCGAGAGCGAGAGACATCAACGGCGCGTTAGGGAATTATGAGCCAATCGTTGCGCGGCAGTCAATTATGTGGCATGGTATTAAGGTATAATCATATAGGGTAGGACTTACGCAAATTTGGGGGGGAGTAGCCCAACCGCGTTGGGCGTTCGCGGTTATTGGCGGTCAAAACCAGCCAACGCGGTTGGCTTCCTACCCATTTAGGATGTAGTTGTGTAAATCCCGATAGGGTTTGCGCAATGCGCTTAGTATAGTACCCCGCAGAGCGAGATTATGGCGCGAAGTCTCGTTGTAGTCCTAAAGTTCGTGCTTAAAAACTCCGGATACTCCGTGTCTCCGTGGTAAATTTCCTAGTTTTTTTCAGTAGAGTCATACACGATCATCAGCACTTACCTGCGCGAGTATAGAACTCAAAATAACCTATTTATACTATTGACAATGAAAAGTTAATGAAGTAGAATACTATCACAGTTGTTTTTATGAAACTACCGTATTATTTAGCCATCATTCGCAAACGTCTGTGGGTCGTTATCTTAACCTGCATCGTCGGCATAGCCATCAGCTTCTGGTACAGTTTGGCGAAACCGCCCATGTATCGCAGCGTCGTCACCCTGATGATTCATCCCGCGACATCAGAACAGGGAAGCAATTTCACGCAGGCGGAACTGGCGCGGGGATTGGCTGCTACTTACGTCGAATATCTTAAAACCGAGGCGTTCGCCGAGAAGGTCGTGAAGAATCTGGAACTCGATTTGACCATAGAAGAGCTACTTGGCAGCATGTCGGCATCTTTTGTTCCGGATACGCAGTTTTTGAAAATCGTCGCGATATCTCTTGTACCTGAAGAGGCGCAGAAGATCGCGGCTAACGTGGCGGAAACCTTCATCGCTGAGAACGAGGCACAGCAGCAAACGGAACTCGCCGCGCAAGAGGAAGCCGACGCGGAAACCGAACTCATGCGCGAAAAGCTGGAGAACGCGCTAGGTTATTATGAAGAACAGACCACCTTTTTGCAGGCGCGATTGGAGGAGTTGAAAGCCCAGCCCCCTTCGCAGCAGATATTCGACGAAATATTGGGCATACAGCGCGAGTTAGTAGGATTGGAACAGCTCAAAGTAGAGGTCATTAACAATCTGACGGAGTTGCGTCCCGCGCCCAAAGATGTGGCTATAAACCGCGTCACTATCGTCAGTCCAGCCACTTTCCCGCGCGCGCCACTGAATCGGGGCATCGTGAAGAACGCGCTCTTGGCGGCGGTGGCGGGCATCGCGCTGGGATTGCTCTTGGCGTTCTTACCGGAATATCTGGATTACACGTTTCGCACCCCCGAAGACCTCGAAGCCGCGCTCAACTCGACCGCGTTGGGAGCGATTCAAGCCGTCGATTATGGCGCGGATCCTGAGGATAAGGTGGAATTGCTAGTTACGCGTCACTATCCGCGCTCTTCGGTCGCGGAGGCGTTTCGCGCCTTGCGCACAAATATCAAATTCGCGCGCCCCGACAAAGAAATAGATAGTATGCTAGTAACCAGCGGGCAACCGGGGGATGGCAAAAGCCTGGTCGCCGCGAATTTATCGGTGGCTATAGCTCAGGGAGGCAAAAACGTGATTTTGGTAGATGCCGATTTGCGTCGTCCTAGTATTCATCGTTTCTTTGGACTACCCAATCGCGCTGGTTTTACCGATTTGATTTTGGATAGTACCGTCGATTTCGCAGATTATCTGCAAGAGACTGATGTACCAAACCTACGCGTGTTGACCAGCGGACCGCTCCCGCCGAATCCATTGGATATGCTAAGCTCTCAGCGCGCCAGCCAGCTAATTGACGCCCTAAAAGCAGATGCAGATGTCGTGATTTTCGATACTCCGCCCATCGTGACCGTGACCGACGCGCAGGTGATTTCACCCCAAATCGAGACCGCGCTGTTGGTCGTGGCGGCGGGAAGCACACCGCGCGATGTAGTGATGAAGGCTTATCAGAGTTTGCAACGCATCGATATAGATGTGCTGGGACCGGTCTTAAACCGCGTGAGATTGGCGGATCTCGGATATTATTATCACTATTACTACTACGGTTATTACTACGAAGCAGGCGCGGGCACCGAGACAGAAGAGGTCGCGCCCATGATGAAAAGATTACCACCGGTAAAACGTCGGAGTTAGCAAGGAGCGCGGGATGCAATCATTCAAATTTTCACTGCTGCGATTATAAATGAGAGGGGTCTTACGCAAAAAGAGTTATTTTACCGCAGAGCCGCAGAGAACGCGGAGTTGCCCACGTTCATTGCTAGACAGTAGAGATCATTCAGCTTAGTCTCTGCGCCCTCGGCGACTCGGCGGTGAACATTTAGCGCGTAATTGCATAAACCCTGTAGGACTTACGCAAACCGCGCTGGAATTTACCGCCGAGAACGCCGAGAACGCGGA
>CAZSIG010000060.1:4419-11841 GCA_964606195.1 uncultured Anaerolineales bacterium | reverse complement strand
CACAAGCTGTATACTCGATCTCCAACGCGCTGCCCGAACTGCTGGCGCGGTTGAGTGGGATAGAGAGCGAACTCGCCGCGGTGAAAGCGGCGGTAACCGCGCGGGAGAAACCGCGTTCTACCCAAACGATTGCCGCAGAATACCCGCACATTGCGCGCACTGCGGGCTATTGCGACGGCTGGCCGCACATCGCCGGGCGCCGCATTCCCGTTTATAGCATCGCCTATTTGCACCACGAGGGGATGACGGTGGCAGAGATTGTCGAGGATTATGCGGCGCTAACGGAAGCGGAGGTTCACGCGGCTCTCGCCTATTACTACGACCACCGCGAGGAAATCGAGGCGCAGATAGCGGAAGTTGAGCGGCTCTATGACGAAGGCGCGGCGCGGCAGAAGGCAGAGCTGGGCGAGATGAAAAGCATTCGCGAGAGGTTCGATCTAAGCCGCGCGCAGGTACGCCCCTCACCCCAGCCCTCTCCCCGAAGGGGAGAGGGAGTCAATCCCCCTCGCCCTTTCAGGGAGAGGGGCTAGGGGAGAGGGTAAATTTTGCGGAGTACTGATGACTACCAATCCCTGCGTGTACGCCGCGCGGGGATACGCCCCTCCCTCCAACCCCCTCCCCGAAGGGGAGGGGGAGTTTGTTCCCCTCGCCCTTTCAGGGAGAGGGGCTAGGGGAGAGGGTAAATTTCGCGGAGCACTTATGACTACCAAAGAAAAGAAACACCGCATCCATCCTCAAATTCGCGCTCGTGCCCAAGCCCTACGCCAACCGCAAACCCCCGCCGAAGCCACAATTTGGCGCCGGCTGCGTAAGCGACAGCTCGGCGGGTTCAAGTTTCGCCGTCAACATCCCATCGGCAGGTTCATCGCGGATTTCTATTGTGCGGCTTGCCAATTAGTCATAGAAATCGATGGTGACGCCCATGCTGAACGGACGGAATACGACGCGGCGCGAACGGCATGGTTAGAACAGCAGGGGTATCGTGTTATCCGCTTCACCAATCGCGAGGTTTTTGAATGTTTGGATAGCGTGCTTGAGGCTATTTTACGCGAGTGCGAGAGATGAGATTTTAGATGGCAGAGAAGAAACTGATGAGAAAAATTTGCATTGTTTTTATTGTGATAATTTTTGCAATGACCGCGTGTACGCCGCGCGGAGGTACGCCCCTCCCCCCAACCCCCTCCCCGAAGGGGAGGGGGAGCGTGTCCCCCTCGCCCTTTCAGGGAGAGGGGCTAGGGGAGAGGGTGACACCTTCGCCAACCATAACCGCGTCCGCGACTATGGCCGCCCCCACGAGGGGGGCGGCATTGCCCAGCGAAACAGGGGCAACGAGCGTGTCCCCCTCGCCCTTTCAGGGAGAGGGGCTAGGGGAGAGGGTAGGTCCTTCGCCGACCATAACCGCGTCCGCGACTATAACCGCCCCCACAGTAGAGGCGGCATTGCCTACTACCACCGCGCCGTATCCCGCGTCTACAGAGACGCCGCGCGCGGTGAGCACATCGACGGCGGAGGCTTATCCGGCTCCCGCGCTGATTACAGCTACGATCACAGCTTATCCCGAACCGGCGGTGCCGACTGCCGGCGCGACCGCGACGCCGCGCCCTACCGTCTCGTGGCGCGAAACTACGCTGAGCATTTTGACGTATCAGTACGAGGATGCGCTGTATACCGAACCTGACAGCGCGATTTATCCCTATCCGAAACTGGATACGAATAAAGTCGGGGCGCCGGTGCAACGCGCATACCGCGCCGTCGTCGTGGAGAACGAGTACATCGCGCTGACACTGCTGCCGGAGTTGGGCGGGCGGATTTATCGCTTCGTCTTCAAACCCGCGGGGCAAAACCTGACCTACAACAACGCGGTCATCAAGCCGACGCATTGGGGACCGCCGGAGCAGGGTTGGTGGCTCGCGGTCGGCGGCATCGAGTTCTGCCTGCCGGTCGATGAGCATGGCTATCTGACCGCGGAGCCGTGGGACTACGCGGTGACGGATGACGCGGACGGCGGCGTGGTGGTGACAGTCAGCCAGCATGAGGAGACGCGGGATTTGGATGTCGCGGTGAGTATCGCGGTGCGCCCGCAGAGCGCGGCGGTGGAGATAACGACGCAATTGGGATTGCGCCCCACGGAAACGCAGGCGGGTTCGCGCCCTGTGGAATACCAATATTGGACGAACGCGATGCTCACGCTAGGCGGGGAGCGCGTCTCGCCCCAGACGGAGTTTATCTACCCGGCCGACCGCGTGATCGTCCACAGCACGGGCGACGCGGAGCTGCCATCGGAGCGGGGCATGATGAGTTGGCCGGTGTATAACGGGCGCGATTTCTCGCGATACGCGAACTGGCGCGATTGGCTCGGCTTCTTCGTCCCCGCGCCGCGTGTGGAGCGGCGGTTGCCGGGGCAGCAGCAGCGTTCACTTCCCAATTCTTTCATTGGGGCATATAACCACGAGAGCGAACTAGGAATAGTACGCGTTTTCGACGCGACGGAGATGCCGGGGGTCAAGCTCTTCGCCTTCGGCACCGAGTTCGGTGACTGCGACGCGTTCACTGATAGAGCCGAGCCGACCGCGCCCTGCCCGGATTACTTCGAGATGTGGGGCGGCGCGACGCGCACGTTTTGGGATTACGCGACGTTGGAGGCGGGCGCGACGCGGGAGTGGCGCGAGTGGTGGTATCCGATTTGGCGCACCGCGGGGTTAGATTACGCCAATGAGACCGCCGCGTTGAGTGTAACCGATGAAAGAGTGCATGTCGCGGTTAGCGTGCCGCTTGAGGGGATTGTGACGGTTTTCGCGAACGAGGAGCAGCTTTTTGTAGCGGATGCCACCATCGCGCCGGACGAACCGTATCGCGCGGAGATACCGGAGATCGCGGCGGGCGCGGAGTATGCGGTACAATTGTTATCAAGAGATGGCGCGGTGATGGGGCAGGTGAAGAGTAATGAGTAAAACGTGAAACGTGATTGCATTACATCACGCATCACGTTTCACGTATCACGAGGTGGTAAAAATGACACGAAAACAGGTGACAGAAGTTTCTGATGGGGTTTGGACAGTCGAGCAAGAGCGGAAATCAGGGTGCCGCTGGCTGTTGGGGTTGTTTTTGTCGAGCGCGGTGCTCGTCGCCATTCTGGTGGGGCTGGGGATATTCAGCGCGTATCGCGGGATTAAAGAGCGCGAAGAGCGACAGGTGGTGACTAGCCAGAGTTTGGCAGATCAACACTATGGGCGCGCCTTGCAGTATCTGAACCGCGCCGAATACGAACGAGCCATCGCGGAACTGGAGCGAACTCTGGCTCTCAATCCTGGGCATCCCGATGCGCCCGCGAAGTTGGAGGAGGCGCGGCAAGGGTTGAATGTAATTCCCACGCCGCTGCCCACGCTGGACGAGGATTCCGCCGCGGTGGTGTATGAAGAGGCGCAGGAGGCGTACACTCAAGGCGATTGGCTCACCGCCGCCGCGTATCTGGAGCAGGTAGTGAGCATCGACGAGGATTATCGCTCCGAGGAGACCGCGTCGCTGTTATTCTCGTCCTATTACAACAGCGGCGTGCTGTTGGCGGACGAGGGGCGGTTCGAGGAGGCGATTCAGTATTTCGATAAGGCGCTGTCGCTGCGTCCCGACGATCCAAACGCGGAGGGGCAAAAATACTTGGCTGCGCTGTACGTCACCGCGCAGAGTTTTTGGCAGGTTGATTGGGGCAAGGTGATTGAGAATTTGCAGAAAATCTACGAGATGCAGCCGGATTACAAAGATGTGCGGCGCAGGTTGCACGACGCGCACGTGAACTACGGCGATTATTGGGCGGAGCGCAACCGCTGGTGTGAGGCAGAGGCGGAGTACGCGCAGGCGTTGACCTTCATCCCCGACCTCGCGGAGACGCAGCGCGAGCAAGCGGCGGAGCTTTGCGAGAATATCACCACCACGATTACCGCGACGCTGACGATAACACCCGGCGCGACCGTGACCGCCACCGTGCCCCCGCCGATCATCCTGCGCGGTAAAATCGTCTATGCCCTGTACGACGCGGGGCGACAAACTTATGACATTTACATCACCGATGTGGACGGCACCGACAGAGCACAGTTTATCGCGGAGGCGCGCCAGCCCGCTTTTGGGACGCGCGGGCAGTTCGCCTATAAGTCGCTGCGCAACGACCGCCTGGGGCTTGCGCTCGCGGATGCCGAGGGGAATTACGTATCCAATTTGACGAATTTCGTCGAGGATGCCCTGCCGCGCTGGTCGGCGGATGGCAACTGGATCGCCTTCGTCTCGACGCGCGAGGCGGATCGCAAATGGCGCATTTTCACTTTACCGTTGGGGCAAAATTCGCTGGGGAGTTCGGTCGATTTCGGGCGTTACATCACCTGGATGCCGGATGGCTTGATCACTTACACCGGCTGCGACGGCGCGGGGGCGTGTGGGCTGATCTCCGCGCTGCCGAATGGCAGTAACCTGACGATGCTCACCGGTTATCACAACGATATCGCGCCCGCGTGGTCGCCTGATGGGCGGCGGCTGGCGTTTATGTCTGACCAGAATGGTAATTGGGACGTTTACGTGTATCACAGCTTCACGCGCGCCACGCGGCGCATGACTACCGCGAGTGAGGTGGATGGTTTGCCCGCGTGGTCACCAGATGGGAATTTCATCGCTTATGTCACTAACCGCGATGGGCGCTGGAGCGTGTACGCGATGCGCTACGACGGGAGCGATCACCGTAAGCTGTTCGATTTGGAGGGTGGATATGCCGCCGATGATGATTGGATGTACGAGCAGATCGCGTGGATTTGGTAGTAATGGTTAAATTCAACCACAAAGAGCACAAAGGACACTGAGATTGCTCTTGCTTCACTAAAAAATAAAAAGCGCAGGCGTAAAGCCTGCGGCTACAATAGCCGCACCCTTTATGGGTGCGGTTTTTTCGCGAGGTGAAACAATGCTACGGCATTACAAAGCGCATCGGGGTGGGCACGAAGACTAGGACCGCGATGACTAGGGTGAATATCGCGACGCGGCGCGTGGTGTTGTCCAGGGGGGTGATGTCGTCGAGCACTTCGGGGTGACCGCGCCCGAACATATAAATCAATATCGCCCAGAGAAACCACCCGCCGTAGAACAGCCCCAGTATGACGAGCGCGCCGATGATTATCCAGGATAGATACCGCGCCTTGTCGCCGATGAGGGCGTAGATGACGTGTCCGCCGTCAAGCTGTCCCGCGGGGATAAGGTTGAGGGCGGTGACTAGCAAGCCTGCCCAGCCCGCCGCCGCGACGGGGTGGATGAAGACATCGTATCCGCCGCCGGGCAGCACGCGCCCGAAGACGAGGAATTTGAGCGCGAGGTAGAGGAGGGAGTTGCCCTCCATCAAGTAGCCGGTGGGGTAGACGAATTCTGGAGAACTCCACGTTTGGATGATCGGGGGAAAATATAGATCGTAGATCGTAGGGAGCGGTTGGACATCGGACAGCATTAGTCCGATTATCACCACCGGCACCGCGACGACCAATCCGGATAACGGTCCCGCCGCGCCGATGAGGGCGAGCGCGCGGCGATTGATAATTCGCCCGCGCATCAGGATGAACGCGCCGAAGGTGCCAAATGGACTCAGCGGCATCGGAATGAGATAGGGGAGCGTGGCGGGAACCTCGAAGTACCGCGCCGTGAAGTAATGTCCGAATTCGTGGGCGAGTAGGATGCCTAACAGACTGATGGTGAAAGGGATCCCCGACCACCAGTGTATTGTACTCCCCGCGCCCCACCAGGTCGCGCCGACGTAGAGCATGGAGATGACTGTCACGAAAAAGAGGACGACGTTGATCCACCACCGCGACCGTTTCTCTGATACGATGCCGGGGAAGGCAATTATTGCCGCCGCGCCGTCTTGGTGGCGAAAGAAGGGGGTGTATTGAAGTTGCCGAAAGCGCGCCGCGATCTTGGGATATGCTTCCTCTGAGGATATGTTAAATTGGCCGACGAAACAAAGCGCGTCCTGCTCGTGCCACTTTTGGATTTCAACTTTCTCCACTTCAAAGTAATCGGTGAGCGCGGCGCGTAGGCGGCTGCTGTCAGTTAAGAGTTGGGGATTTTCTAGCATTAGTTAGTATTTCTCCAAAGAATATTGTTTGACCTAGTTACCTGACACTTTCAAATCACCACTTCAGTCCGCACCGCTGTTCGCCGAGTGAACTCGGCGCGGCTACCAGAAACATGCTGAAGCATGTTCGGCATAACGCGCTTCAGCGCGTTTTTCATAGCAACCGGGAGTTCACTCACGGGGGGCGCGGCGTGAGACAGCAAACTGTCAGGTAGCTAGTTGTTTGACCATAAAGGGCGCGAAGGTTAATTTTGCCGCGCTTGCTTTTTTGCCACTAATTGCACGAATTTTCACTAATTTTTCGCCTTTTTGTGTTAAAAGGTGCGCGGCACTTTCGAAAGTGCCGCGCACCAGAATCACATCTTCGCGATCTGTTGCTAATCTCTTAAGGAGCCTCGCTCAGGATCGATGGGCAAAACGACCGTGACGGTGGTTCCGCGCCCCGGCTCACTTTGGACATCGATATAACCCTGATGAGTTTGCACGATATTGCTGGCAACGAACAATCCTACGCCGATCCCTCTCATTCTGCCGTCTTCTTCTATCTTAGTCGTATAATATAAATCGAAAACGCGTTTGAGGTCTTCTGCCTCTATTCCCATGCCGGTATCTCGCACTTCAATGCAGATATGTTTCGCGTGAGTGGGATAAGGTTCCGTTTTCACTACCAACTTTCCTCCGCGCGGCATCGCTTCAACGGCGTTGTTGATAATATGCGTCAAGGTTTGCCGTAGCGCTATATAGTCTCCCTTAATAAAGGGTAAATCTGGAGCCAGATCAAGCACCACCTCAATGTCAACCTGTTCACACCAGTTGGCGATCGCGGCGAGGGCTTCTTGTGCCAGCGCGTTTACGTCAAATGCTTTGAACTCAAATTTACGCATTTCAGTGAAGGCGATGACGCGCTGGACGTGGCGGCTGATGCGCACAGCTTGTTTGTGCAACAATTCCAAATCGGCGCGTAGCTCTGGATCGGTGTGCTGTATCTTGAGCATCTGCGTGGCGAGAAGCAGCGGGGTGAGCGCGTTGTTGACCTCGTGAGCGAATCCCCCGGCTAGGTCTGCCGCGGTGGCCATACGCGCCGCGGCTTGTAATTGCACCTGATTACGCTCCAATTCGCGCACCTGCGTGCGCACCTGTTCGTACAGCTTCGCGTTCTCGATAGCCACCGCCGCTTGACGCGCGATTCCCTCGATAGCCGCCGTATCGCGCTCGGCGAAGTGTTTGGTATCGTCCATATTGAACACCGCCAATATGCCCAAAGTCTTGTCTCCGATTACCAGCGGAAATGCCAACGCGCATCTCAGCCCCGCTTCGACGAA
>CAZSIG010000060.1:0-4319 GCA_964606195.1 uncultured Anaerolineales bacterium | reverse complement strand
AAATAGCCGATGAACTTCCCGCTCGCCATCAGCGGCACCCCCAACCAACACACAATATCTTTGATTTCAGTCAGACGCACCCACGCGGGATCGTCAAAGGTATTCGGAACGATCACCGTTTCGCCTCTATACAATTCATCGGCTACGTGTGCCAGTTCATCGAGGGCAAAAGTTCGCCCTAGCAATTGTTGCATCTCTTCAGGCTGGGTATTGAACTGTCCCGCGCGCACGACAATGTGAGAATCATCCCACAAGAAGACGACCGCGTTATCGTAGGGCACAATCCGCTGTAATTGCTCCAGAATGATGTCGAGGATCGTCTCGATGTCCAAAGTGCCGCTCAACATCTGCCCGATCTGCCGCAGCGTTTCGCTGTACTCGCGCCGTTTTCGCTCTGCCTGCAATAACTTCGCGTTATCTATGGCGATCGCCGCCTGCATGGCGAAGCTGGTCAGTAAACCTGCTTGACTCTGGTCGTAGAAATCGCGCTGGATACTGTTAAGGGATAAGACTCCGATGGTCTTACCGCGTACTTTCAATGGCATTCCAATCCACGAACCTATATCTGCCGATTTGGGGATATGAATCCATTTGTCCGATTTGCTGGTATCGGGAATCACTAGGGGACGTCCATTGTCCACCACGTAGTCCAGCGTCGGGGTCTTACCGCGCGATAGTACCACGTTGGTTATGGATGGTAGCTTGGCTAATTCCCCTAAGCGAGTGCTGGCGCGAATGATGAACTTATCGCCCTCCAGTAACATGACGTTAGAACTATCATAGTTAATAACTCGCGAGACCTGCTCCAGAATGTGCGTCAGTACTTCGTCGATGTCCAGACTGGTGATGAGCATCTGTTCCACGTGGCGCAATGTCTCGGTGCGTTCGCGTTGTTGGCGTTCGCTCTCGAACAACCGCGCATGGGATATGGCTATCGACGCCTGTTGTGCCAGATTAACACAAAAGCGCAGGTCTGCTTCCGTGAACGGGGGTTTGTTGACGCGAGTTACTACTATAACGCCGGTTAGATTATTATCTATTTGCAGCGGCGCGGCGATCATATTCTCTTGGCTTACATTCGGCTCTTCAGAGACGGAAAGCGCGCGGGGGTCAGCGTGTACGTCGTTGACCAACTGTGCTTGGCGGTGTTCCACGACCCAACCGACGATTCCTTCTCCAACGCGGAGAACGAAATCGGATAGCCTATCTTCATGTGAACCACAAGCGGCTACCGGGCGTAACGTTACGCCGTCCTGATCTAATAGGTAGATTTCGCTGTTATGGGCATCGAACAATTCAAGGGCGCGTTTGGCAATGAACTCCAGCACGCGTTCTAAATCGAATTGGAACGCGACTTGCTGTCCTACTTGTAACAACGTCTCTAATTCGTAATTGCGGCGCCTGACCTCGCTCAACAACCGCTCGTTGGTGATGACCATCGCCGCGTAGCTGGCGATGCCGTCGATCAGCGCGGAATAAAAGGGAGAAATAGTATCTAAAACCTCGCGAAAGCGCAACGAGACAATGCCCAGCAACTCTTCGTTGTTTACCAGCGGTATCACTAACATCGAACGGACGTGCAACTGCTGCATCGCAGTTAGTTCTTGGGGAGTAATGAGTTCGCGCCATTTTGGAGCAGTAATATCTCCTATAAATATGGATTGGTGTTCACGAGTTAATTTCTCCCATATCAGAGACGCGGTTTGGGGAGAAAAGGTGTCGGGGATGACTGGGGTGACGGTCGAAGAATCTGTGTAAATAGCTTGGGTAACGAATCGCTGATGTAGCTGGTTGTACAAAGAGATTACACAGGAAATCGCTTGTAATCTTTTACCCAAACTATTCGCGAGCAACTGTAGATCAGTGCTCAGCTTGGTTGGGCGATCGCCTGAATTGGTATCTTGTGCTGGCAATGTCGAAGCGGGAACGCGAAAGGTTATTTCTCGTTCTGCTTCTTGGGTTTCTAGGCTATCAGGCGCGGCTATAGTTTTGATCACCGCTAATAGCTGCGCGTTTTCTGCGTTCGTGCCGATGAGGAATGTTTGTAATCTGACGCGCCGCGCATCATATAGTTTAACCAGCACCGATGTCGCGGTGGGGGTGAGCAAGCCATAAGAATCCAGCCAATCGCGCCATTGCGCGAGCCTCAAATCGGGGTCTAGCAGGGCGCGCGCCGCGGCATTAGTAGCCAATAACTGCGCGTCTTTGACTACTATCACCGGTATATTCAAGTGCTCTATCGAGAATTGTTTGCTCATATCTGGTATAATGTTAATAACCTAACAATACAACCGCGAGGCTTGAAATTGAACTCACCTAAAAATGAGTAAACCACAAAGAACACCAAGAGCACTAAGGAAATTCATGATAAATTATGAGCGCGTGTGACGATATAAAAAGTGTCTTTGTGTTTCTTTGTGCCCTTTGTGGTAGAATCAATTATGCTCAAAATACAACTCTATCACATAATCCGCCGCCACCCAGCGCGGTCGCCACACTTCAGCATCATCTTCATCGGGGGCGCGCTGCTGTCCGGCGACTAAATACCAAGTCTTGACATTGCGCGTATCGCGAAATGAGTTGCCGCCCAACGGCGGAAAGCCGGTAGCAATAGCGATTACCGGCACGCGCTCGGCGGCGGTCTGGCGTTCAGCACGCGATAAAATCTCTTTATCAGGACAGATCAACGCCCACAATCCGCGCGGCGCGGTGATGACTTGCCATCCACTTCCCGGTACGTTCATCATCTCTTCTCTATATCCCTATTGTACTATTTATCATCTGCCGCGCGGCTTGATAGACCGGTGCCGTCTCCGGCAACTCAATCAATGCCCGCCCCTGTAAGTCAAACTCCGCGATGGTGGGGTCACTCGGCAACGTGCCGATGAGGTTCAATCCGTTGGCGGCGGCGCGTTCCGTGAAAGTCGCGGGGAGTTCGCCGTTGATGCGATTGACGATAAAATAGCTGTTACTGACGCGCGTCCCTTGCGGGCTTAGCTCATCCACCAACTCGACGATGCGCTCCGCCGCGGTCAAACCGCGTATAGTGGGATCGGAGATGATGAACAGGTGATCGATGTGCCGCGTCGTCTGGCGGCTGATGTGTTCCATGCCCGCCTCGTTGTCGATGACCACGTAATCGTAATCGTCACCCAAACGGTCGATCACGGTGCGTAGTATACTGTTCGCCGCGCAGTAGCAGCCAGGCCCCTCCGGTCGCCCCATAGCCAACAGGTCTATGTAATCACCCTCGATTATCGACTGGTTTATCTGGTACTCGAAGTAGTTCGCTTTGGGCATACTCTTGTCGTATGACCCAGACTGCACTTGTTCCAGCGTCTCTTCGCGAATATCACCGATGGTCTGTTCAAGCTCTAACCCCAATACCTGATTCAGGTTCGCGCTGGGGTCGCCATCTATCGCGAAAATATATCCAGCTTTTTTCTCCAACAATCTCTTTATTAACATGCAGGTAAAGGTGGTTTTTCCTGTGCCCCCTTTTCCCGCCACAGCTATAGTCGTTGTCATTTATTCAATCCTCGTCCAGCTTTGATTTTGGTTCGATACAACTAAGATTGTACTGCAAAATCATATAGAGCACAAGTAAAACGCGGCGCGGGCAAAAAATGTAGCCGCAGGCTTCAGCCTGCGTTCATCTTATTGGCAAAGCAATCCGTTTGACACCCTCCCAATAATTACATATACTTCAGCATTATGAGTAAAGTAAACGCGTGGCAGTTAAAAGAACAAATTAGTGAAAAAGGGGACATACCGCGCCAGCAAGCGTACCAAATCGCACTTGAGCGGGCGCGTGAGGAGTTGGGGCAGCTAGACCCTCATGATGTCATAGCGCGTAGCGGGGCGCGGTACATCGCGGAGAATCAAGGGCGCGGTTTTTTCGAACTTCCGTTTATTGGGGAGAACTATACGATCGGCTATCCCGATAGTATAGTTCACCAGCCGAATGGAACAATCGAAGAAAATGTCATTACGCAGATATTGCTTTTGCATTATTTGCTTCACGCTGACGGCAAGATGCCCGCAGACAAATGGATCGCCTTTCGCGAGATGCTCGATGGGCAAATGTACGATGGAGTGTTCAAACAGCGCACTTGTATGCCGTTGGCGCGTACCTTCGGCAGCGATTTGGAGCGCTTCAAAAAAGTGGCGCGGCTTCATCACGGCATTCCGCTCACCTTTGGCGATGGATCGTATCTCTTTGAAGTATTGCCCCATTTGCGGTTGGCGATCGTGTTGTACCTCGCAGATGAGGAATTCGCGGCGAACGCGAATGTCCTGTTCGACGCGGCGGCGGAGCA
>CAZSIG010000059.1:0-11919 GCA_964606195.1 uncultured Anaerolineales bacterium | reverse complement strand
TCAGCGTTCTCCGCGCCCTCAGCGGTAAAATTAGCCTGAACTTGCGTAAGTCCTATCTAATAGGACTTACGCAAAACATATATTGATTAACCGCAGAGAGCGCTGAGGACGCGGAGCAGCGGCAGAGAAATATCTTTTTACTATCATAAGCGGTCATAAACGTTCATTGTAAGCCATATTTGCGGTGCATTAAAGAATTATCTGCAAAACTCCGCGTTCTCCGCGTGCTCGGCGGTAAAATTATTCTGAACTTGCGTAAGTCCTATCTAATCTAAAACGCGCGTTACATACTCGCCGGTCCGAGTATCCACACGCACTGTGTCGCCCGGCTCGACGAAGAAGGGGACCGTGACCGTCAATCCGGTGGATAATGTCGCGGGCTTACCGCCACCGGACGCAGTATCCCCCTTAAAGCCCGGGGGAGTCTCCGCGACCTCCAGATCGACCGTAGTGGGTAAGTTTATGTCTAACGCCTCACCCTCATAAGTCAAAATCTCCAGAACTAATCCATCAGTAAGATAATCGATCGCCTCTCCTAAGACTTCTGCGGACAGAATAGGTTGTTCATAGGTTTCTGTATCCATAAAATGATAGAAGCGATCGTCATGATACATGTATTGGACTTCTCGCTCTTCCAAGCGGACGTCTTGCACGCGGTCGCCGGAGATGAAATTGCGATCGATGATCGCGCCGGTGCGCAGGTTGCGCATTTTAGTCCTGATGACCGCGGAGCCGCGACCCGGTTTGTGATGAGAATACTCTAATACGCGGTATAGTTCGCCATCTAATTCGCACGCTACGCCTTTGCGTAGGTCGGTAACTGAAATCATGTTATATCTCTCCCCTGAATTGTATTATTATGAGCAAAAAACCATTATAACATGCAAATCTGGAAATGAGCAAATAGACAAAAGAGGTGAGATGGAACACTTTTATTCCTTACCGCACCTCACACGAAAGATTTTGCCGCGCCCCGAACTTTAGGTTATACTGTAACGAGTACAATTCGCGAATTGTACTCGTTAGCAAATTTAATCATAAAACACATAGTTATTAAAAGAACAAGGATAGAAATGGCAAAGAAGAGTGAGAGAAAAAATAGGATTGACGTACCCGATTGGGTGCAGGACGCGATATTTTATCAAATTTTCCCTGACCGTTTTGCAAAGAGCGACGCGGTGCCAAAGCCTAGCAATCTGGAGGAATGGGATTCTCCACCCACCACTTATGGATTTAAGGGTGGCGATTTACGCGGTGTAGTGGAACATCTCGACTATTTGAAAGATTTGGGGATCAACGCGATCTACTTTAATCCCATTTTTCAATCTACCGCGAACCACCGCTATCATACTCACGATTACTACCGCGTCGATCCTATATTGGGGGGAGATGCCGCGCTGCGTAAGTTGATAAAAAAGGCACATAAGCGGGGCATTCGCGTGATTTTAGACGGGGTCTTCAACCACGCGAGTCGCGGTTTCTTTCAGTTCAATCACATTTTGGAGAACGAAGAGAAATCGCCTTATCTTGATTGGTTTACCATTAAGGGTTTCCCGTTACACGCATACGATGATGAAAAGGCTAACTACAAAGCATGGTGGAATCTCAAAGCCTTACCGAAGCTCAATACCGATATCCCCGCGGTACGTGAGTTCATCTTCGATGTGGCGCGATATTGGATAGAGGAATTCGGCATAGATGGATGGCGGCTCGATGTGCCCGGCGAGATAGCCGCCGACGACTTTTGGCGCGAGTTTCGCGCGGTGGTGAAGGAGGCGAACCCCGACGCGTACATCGTGGGGGAGATATGGATGGAAGCGCAGCGGTGGCTGCGCGGGGATATGTTCGACGCGACGATGAATTACATCTTCGCCCAATGCGCGATGGGATATTTTATCGGAGATAATTTAGACGAAGAACTAACCAAGCATAGACCGTACTATCCCATACCGCGCCTGAATGCAAAAGGCTTTGCCGCAACAATCGAGGAACTTATGGAGCTTTATGCCCCGGCGATAACGCGCGTGCAGCTCAATCTGCTGGACAGTCACGATACAGCGCGATTTCTCAGCATCGCGCGCGGTGATGTGCAGGCATTGAAGTTGGCAACGTTGTTTCAGATGACCTATCCGGGCGCGCCGTGTATCTACTACGGAGATGAGATTGGTATGGAAGGACACAATGACCCGGACTGTCGCCGCGCCTTTACTTGGAATAAGAAAAAATGGGACAAAGATTTACACAAGTGGTTCAAACGGGCGATCAAGTTACGTAAGAAATATCCTGCGCTGCGCGGAGGCAAATATCGCGTTCTCTACGCGCGCGGTGATGTTTTTGCCTTCGAGCGCAGTTTGAAAAAACAGAGGTTGGTGGTCGTATTTAATGTAGGGGAAGCTACTCAGTGGGTCGCGGTGCCTGTCAAGAAAGAGGTCTGGTTCAGGGTATGGGGTAGGAAGAAGGTGACGAAGGTTGTGGGAGGTAAATTACATCTAAAGCTTGCCCCGCGCGCGGCGGAGGTGTGGAAAATAGGAAAGCGGGTGGGGTGAGCCTCGATTTGTAAATTGTTGCCCTCATAGTTGTGGGCATGGTATAATTGTAAGCAGTTCTATCGTGCGATCGCGCCAAGCAGATGGCAAAAAATTCGTAAAAACGATGTTGCGAAATAGGAATACAGAAAATCGAGGTTTTATATTCACTTTAATTTAGATGTGATTGCCCTATGGGTGTGGTGGTGAGTAGCAGTATCATAGTTTCACTTAGTTTAGCGATTTGGTAGTCTTGACAAAGAGATCAACTTTACACATCATTTCGCGCCTAACAGCCCCGCGCCTGCCGCCAACTCTTGCATTTCCTGCGTGATCGCTTGGCGACGCGCCATTTGTACCGCCATTGTCAATTCGTTAATCAGCCTCTCCGCGTTTTTGGTCGCTTCTTCCATGAGTTGATAGCGCGCGGAGTGCTCCGCGGCGGCAGAATTCAGCAAACATTCATATAATCTGATCGCCGTTCCTTGCTCGACAACTCTAGTATAAAGGCTTAGCGGCTCAGTCTCTATGATGGGCGACGGCCAAATTTCGTCCGATGAACTTTGTTCCTCAAATGATAATTGAGGAGGAATCAATTTAATAACTACAGCTTCGTAACGCCCCGCGCCGCGATAAGAGTTGTAGATTATGTCAACATTGTCCAATTCTCGCGCCTCGTAGCGGATCAACCACCGCCGCGTCAGGTCAAATGCCAGGCGATACGAGGGGAGTGATGCGCCAGAAAGGGTGCCTGTCCAAGCCAATGCCCGCTGTTCGCGTTGGAAAATACGATTGAGCCGATGACCGAGTGAGTACAGTTCTACCTGCACCTCCTTTTTTGTTTGTTCATCCATATACTGTATGGTTCTATCGTGAACCTCCGCGTTGAATCTACCACAAAGCCCGCGCTCGCTACCAATCGCTAGTGCAACAATTTTCGTAGCTTGAGCAGTTGGACGGGCGCCTCTTTTCTTCTGTGGCGCGGGAATATGAGGCAAAAGAAAAGGCAACATCATGGTCAGTTGCCGCGTGTATTTCTGCACATTTTCTTTTTGCCTAAGTGCCGCTTGCCAACTCGCTAATGAGATTGTCCGCAGAGCACCTAAAAGCGGCTCTACAGTATGAACGTTTTCGAGCCGATCTTGTGCTCGTTCTATATCTTCTACCATCTTATTCTTTCGCGAACAATAGTGAAAAGCCTAATGCGTCTCGAATCGATCGAGATCCCAGATAAAAACGACAGCCCCTCCCAACTCCGCGGTTACAGGAATAGGTCCCAACGAAGCCCCCTTAGCAGATTCTCCTGACTCTACTTGTACCCTAGAGCGAGAATTTTCGCGAACGATGGTCAAGACTTTTTCCAATGCTTCTTCTTTCACCGCGATGAATAAGGTCAATTGAGACTGGCGTAGCATTCCCCCGCGGCTCTCGGTAAATGTAGCGGTGTGGCCGGCTTCTATCAACGCATCTAATACGTGCTCAGCTTCATCGCGGGGTACTACTGCCATTACCATTTTGGTCATTTTTTGTCTCTCCCTTCGAGCCAGGCAGCGCGAAAGCTCTCAAGTATCTCTTCCAGCGCAGCACGAGTTTCTTCTGTTATCTCCGCACTGCGGTTGATCTGCGCAAAGATTTGGGGATATTCATGCTCGAAATGTGCTAATAATTCTTTTTCAAAAGTGTTGATTTCTCCGAGAGGGATTTCATCCAAATATCCTTGTGTAGTGGCAAATAGAATTACGACTTGTGCCGCCATGTGAAGCGGCTGGTTGACGGGTTGAGTCAATACAGTTTGCAACCGCTTACCGCGTTCGATTTGGCGTTGGGTTGCTTCGTCCACCTCAGTACCAATACGGGCAAACCGCGCCACTTCCTCGAATTGAGCTAACTCCAGCCGTAGGTCTCCCGCCACAGAGCGCATGGCAGATGTCTGAGCCGCGCCTCCCACACGCGAAACGGAACGTCCCACGTCAACGGCTGGCTTGATCCCCTGATTAAACAGATCGCTGTCCAGCACAATTTGCCCATCGGTGATGGAGATAAGGTTAGTGGGAATATAAGCGGAGAGATTACCGCGTTGTATCTCTACAATCGGCAATGCAGTTAAGGAAGAGCCTCCTGCCGCCTGATTCAATTTACAGGCGCGCTCCAGCAACCTAGAATGCAGATAAAAGATGTCACCGGGGTAAGCTTCACGCCCCGGCGGTCTACGTAGCAGCAGACTAAGCTCGCGGTAGGCATCGGCATGTTTACTGAGATCATCATACACAATCAGCACATCGCGGCTTAGATTATGCACCAAATACTCAGCCATAGTACACCCCGAGTAGGGTGCCAAATAGCGCAACGCGGGTGGATCATCGGGACTCGACATTACCACAGTAGTATAAGCCATCGCGCCCGCTTTACGCAGGGTCTCAATGACTGCCAAAGTCGATGATTTTTTCTGTCCTACAGCGACATAAACACATTGCACATCAGTATCGCGCTGATTTAAGATCGCATCGACAGCTAATGACGATTTGCCCGTCTGGCGGTCGCCGACGATTAACTCGCGTTGCCCGCGTCCGATAGCCAGCAGGGCATCTACCACTTTCAACCCGGTGTACATAGGCTCTTTTACAGGGGAACGCTCGATCACTCCCGGCGCCTCGCGCTCTAAGTGTTGAAAGTCCGCCGCGTCGATCGCCCCGCGTTCATCCAGCGGGACTCCCAGCGGATTGACTACGCGCCCCAGTAAGTTGGGACCTACGGGTACGCGTAATCTCTTGCCAGTAGCTGTTACCAAGTCTCCCCCGCGAATACCTTCGGCAGGTCCCAACAAAATCACATCGACGTGATTGTGATCCAGATTAAGTACCAAGCCTCTCACGCCGGTCGGAAAAACTACGAGTTCGTCGGTGCGGACGCGCTGTAACCCAGATAAGGCTGCCACGCCGTTGCCGAGGTGTTGCACTGTACCTACATCGCGAAAATAAACCTTGCTGGTAAATTGCTTAGCTTCCGCGCGCAGCGATTGCACCAACTTAGATATTTGCGGTTTTTGCTTTGAAGATTCTGGTAGAGTTCTGAGTCTGTCGCGGACTTCTCTAATCAGATCTCCCTCCGCGCTACTTATATCCTGAAATTTTACTTGGTTGACCAGATGGCTAGTCTTTTCGCGCAGCAATCTCGTTAATTCCGCAATATGAGGCTCAGAATACGCAGCAGGTGATGTCGTTATGTCAGCTTGTTTGCGCCCCTCACTCATTGCTCATCTGCTCCTTAAGCTCTTCGGAGATCTCTTCACGCAGTTCGGTCAACTGCGCCGCGATAGAATTATCTACAATAATATCGCCCATATGCACGCGCATTCCAACAGCCAGAGAGGGATCGGTCTTCAGTTCCAGATTGACGTTGCGATCAGCCAGCGCGCTGAATGTGCGCACCAATTGCCTCTGTTGATCCGGTGAGAGTGACCGCGCGGTCTGAGCGTGAACAGTGGGACTGCGTTCTCCCAACGACCGCCGAATGTTCTCCACTTGGCGCATTTCATTGCGCCCTAATTCCCAAATGCGATCGTTAAGCTGTTTGACCAACGCGTCGTGTGCTTCTTGAGGAGCTATCTGACTTATGACCTGACCGCTGATTTCCACCACAGTATCGAGCAGTTCATCGTGAAAATCATTCATCGCTTGTTCTTGTAACCGCTGGGCTTCGGATTGTGCTTCCTTCAAGATGCGCTCAGCCTCTTCTTGAACTGCTTGCAGCACCGCTTTTTGCTCGGCTTCCATCTGTTCTTGCGCCTGCGCGAATATCTCCGCGACCTCTTCATCGGCGTGTGCTAACCGTTCCTCTAGCTTTTCCTTTAGGCGCGCCGCTTCATCGCGATTCTCTTGCATCTCTTTCATCAACCGCTTCTTTTCTTGAGCGCGTTCTCTCACGCGCTGCATCACCGGCTTGAAAAGGTAATGATAGAGCAACGCGGTTAATACCAAGAAGTTGACAATTTCCAGGACGATTGTCGTAATGTCCAGTTCTAACATAATTTAACCTCTAGAAAAAGCGGTCAAGTACAGGATTCGCGAATAGTAAGATCAACACCACCAACAGTACGTAGATCGCGGTCGATTCCAGCAGAGCCATAGCGATTAGCAGGGTGGTACGCAAGTCTCCGGCAGCATCAGGTTGCCGCGCGATCCCCTCTAGCGCTTTCTCTACGGCACGGCCTTCGGCGAAAGCCGGAATAGCCGTCCCCATCAAAATGCTCACTCCAGATATGATTATTGTAACTACGGTAACTAAGGTTCCAGGATCCATTTCTGACATAGATTTACTCCTTTCTTTATTTACATTATCGATCAAATATGTGATATAGTTTAACTTTCAGTCCTCTGGTACAGATTCACTAATCTCTACCCCCGCCGCGATGTAGGTCGCGGCTAATACGGCAAAAATATAGGCTTGCAATATTCCAGTCAGAAGACTTAAACCCACTAAGGGAAGAGGTACAAACAAGGGCGCTAGAGCAAAGATGATCGCGACGATCAACTCTCCGCTCACGATATTGCCGAAGAGGCGCAGGGTAAGCGAGAGAGTGCGGCTGAGTTGCCCGATGATTTCCATAGGCAATAAAAATATGGGGGAAGCCAAATCTTTTAGATAAGCGGCAAAACCTTTAGCGCGAATGCCGAAGTAATGGACGGAGAAGAACACCACCAAAGCCAGCGCCAAAGGCGCGTTTATATCCTTCGTCGGCGAGATGAGAAAGGGTACTATCCCGATCACATTTGCGATGGCGATAAAGATGGTCAGGGAACCTAGCAACGGTAGATAAGGCGTCGCGGGACCTCCCATGATATCGTAAAAAGTGTCATCCAAAAAATCAACCAACATCTCTAGCGCGGTAGGTCGTCTTCGTCCCACTATGATGGCACCGATTACTATAAACACCATCATAATCCAGGTTGAAACCACCGTGTCGCGAATCGGGAAGCCGAAAATTGTGAACAATACTTGGGGAGTTACCTGTTCCATTTTTCTCCTCTTAAAATAAATGCAAAACGTGTACAATCAGGATAAGGCAAAACGAGCCAACGGATCAACCATAGTCCCGCAAATACTAGCAAACCGGAAAATATCCCGCGCTGCAGGGCGATAGCCATCAGCCCCGCGGCGAGCATCCAGCGTATTATAGCTCCTCCGATAACCAACGTCGCGGCGCGGTGCGGCGTTCGAGGATGCACTTGATTCACCGTCCACCATTGAGTTAGTATGTTGAATACGCCTAAAGCGGCACCGAGCGCGAACCATGAACTACTCAATCGTTTCTATCTCCCCTTTTTCTTTTTCAGGCTTTCGTTGCTTGCTTTTGGAAATCTTTTGGATAAACCGCCATAAGTTATAGTAACCGACGAAAACTCCAAATACTAGCAAGCCCAGCGTGAAAGTTAAGCCCGTATCGAGTCGGCGGTCTAATACATGTCCAATCAGCACTCCCGCGAAGATAGGTAAAGCTAAATCCCAGCCCAGAGTAGTAGCTTGTAACGCCTCGCGCCACAGCGATCCCCAAAAACCTCGTTCATCTTTCTCTCTCATTTTCTGTTGCCTCTCCTTCAAGTTGAGGTTTTAGGGTGGCAAGTAATACTTGAGCTAAACGTTCGAAGCGTTCTCTATTAGCATTCGGTTTTTGCTCCGCGATGTCTGCTTCTGAGGATCCGCTGGTATAGATTGTGACAGTTCCCTCTGCAATCTGTAAAATACCGGCTTCTAAGTTGAGGCTATGTTCCTCTTTCTCATTCGCGTATACGAGTGGCGCGGTGATCGTTTCTGCCAACAACGGCGCGTGACCAGCGTGGATACCAATTCCTCCCCCGTCAGCCAATTGCGCTTGTATTCGCGTCACTTCTTTGATGTCAAGTATGGTCTTGGCTGGTGTGCGCACTATCAGATGTAGCGGTTTAATCACCATGCTCTCCCGTAGCTGCCATCTTTTCAGCCTTTTCAACCACTTCGTCGATGGTACCAACCATATAGAAAGCCTGCTCAGGTAGATCATCGTGATGTCCAGCGATGATCTCCCGAAAACCGCGTATTGTTTCTCGCAAAAGAATGTACCTGCCCGCCAGCCCCGTAAATGCTTCAGAGACGAAGAATGGCTGGGTCAGGAACCGCTGAATCCTTCTTGCTCTGAGAACTACTTTGCGATCCCCTTCGCTCAATTCATCCATTCCCAAAATGGCTATGATGTCTTGCAGTTCTTGGTACCGCGCTAGTAAAGAGCGTACCTCCGTCGCGACTTCATAATGCTCTTGACCTACGACCGTGGGAGTCAACAACGAACTGTTAGATTCCAGCGGATCGATGGCGGGATATAGCCCCAAGCTGGCTTGCCGCCGCGATAACACCGTCGCGGCATCGAGGTGCGCGAAGGTTGCTACTACTGCGGGATCGGTAAGATCATCGGCAGGAACGTAAACAGCTTGCACCGCGGTCACACTCCCCCGGCTAGTGGTGGTGATGCGCTCTTGTAACGCTCCCATCTCACTATCCAGCGTAGGTTGATACCCCACCGCGCTCGGTAAACGTCCCAACATGGCTGATACCTCCGCGCCAGCCTGAATGTAGCGAAAAATGTTGTCAATAAATATCAACACAGGACGACGTTCGTGGTCACGGAAATGTTCCGCCATAGTGAGCGCGGTAAGCGGCACGCGCAATCGCGCCCCTGGTGGTTCGTTCATCTGTCCAAATACTAAAACGGTGCTTTCTAATACCCCACTCTGTTGCATATCGAGCCACAGATCGTTACCCTCGCGGCTGCGCTCGCCTACTCCAGCGAACAAGACTATGCCTTCGTGCTCGCGTATCGTATTCCGCATCAATTCGATCATCAACACCGTCTTGCCCACCCCTGCCCCACCAAACAAGCCAATCTTGCCTCCTTGAGGGTAGGGAGTTAGCAAGTCTATTGCCTTTACGCCAGTGATGAAAGGTTCAGTAACTACGCGTTGTTCGTGCATAGGAGGGGATTTGACGTGCATGGGGTACATTGGAGTATCTTCAGGAGATGCGCGCCCGTCGATAGGTTTGCCTAATACGTTGAACATACGCCCTAGCGTCGGTCTGCCTACCGGCACCATAATCGCTTCACCGGTATCGCGCACCAGCAACCCGCGTCTCAACCCCGCGGTGCTCCCCATAGCGATGGCGCGTACCGTGTGTGCATCAATATGTATTTGTACCTCGATGACTAATTCCGAGTTGTCTTCGCGTTGTACCACTAACGCGTTGTTAATGCTTGGTAGGTCGCCAGAAGGAAATTCTACATCAATCACCACTCCGACCACGCGGACTACGATTCCCTTGCTTTCCAATATCTCACATCCTTAGTTGTTAAATTTAGTACAATTATAATATCTAAAAGAGAATATATATAGGACTTACGCAGACCACGTAATGATTAACCGCAGAGAACGCTGTGGACGCGGAGAAGATTAGGATGATAATCTCTTAACTGTCATACGCGGTCACAAAGGTGCATAAAAAAGCATATTGACGGGGTGCTCAAAGATCATTTGGAAAACTCCGCGCTCTCCGCGCCCTCGGCGGTAAATATTTTTGAATCTGCGTAAGTACTGATATAAACAAAAACGTCCGAAGCTGATTATTGGCAAATTGTGACAAAATAATCTTTAGGGAAAAGCGCGACGATTAAGAATGCTCCGAACGCTCAATCTCTCCTGCTTGAGTATGGATTTTAGCATACATTAAGAAATTGTGCAAGACGAGAGAAGATATATGAATTTGTAAACTATCGGGAACAATGATAACAAAGTACCACCATTGAAAAAGTCTATACGTTCATTTTTTCGCGGGCACAGGCCTGATACCGTTATATGTTTTTCCTCCTGACAATATACGAAGTATAGTCTCTGCAGGCCTATAAACTAACTTTTCGTGCAATTCGATAGAACTCAGCGGAGTATTTCCGTTACCCAGAAAAATCCTAAATATCGCGGTTGCCAAGCTGTGTTCTTCCGTGACATAACTTGATTTGTGGCTACAGCAAGTACGGAGACTTTGCCACAAGGCATCCACCTGCTTGACCTCCGCGGTTTGCGGATCTACCCAATCTATTATTTCTGTGTCTTTATGACTCTTATAGCGGTGGCGGCAATCAGTGCATAACGCGTTCCACATATATAAACGAATGTCGCGATGATTGCGTTCCCACCAATCCATATCGATATGAAACTTCGTTTCGATAGTTGGCTTGACCAGAGATTCCATCAAGATCGCTCCTTAACTTCTTCTAGCGTAGTGTATTCCACATCAGCTAACGTTTCATCATAACTCCAATATCCCCCTCCGGCAGGAATAAAACAACCGCGACGCGATATTTCTGCGAATATGGTGTGAGGAGGAAGGCGTTTAGCCACATTTACCGAATTATACAGAGTTTTAGCATGAACCGTTCCCTGAGGACTAAGCTTCACTAGCTCGAGGAAAATGTTATTCACAAGCTCTTTTATCGATACACCACTTTGCTCAATGGTTACCCAGTACGCGTCACTTTGCTCCGGATCATCGTCAGCTATCAAAGATAGTTCGTTGTATTCACACGCATATTGAATCTTGTTCATAGTAAAAGTAAGTTGATTATCTATGATTTGTAATATGCGCGTCCATTCTCGTTTCTTCCTCTTAGGAGTCAGAGAAATCGCTATCATTAGAGGATCATCGGTCGGCTCTACAGTGATGTAAGCGCCCACAGGCACTTCGTTTTCCGCGTACCATTCCTCTAAACCCCATATATATCTATGCTTATTCACTACCCACGCGGTAAACTGATTATTTGTATCCTTATCCTGCAAAGTTACCTTGACGATACCGGAATTGCTATCGGGGAACAGCGTTCTGGTTTTCCATGTAAGGGGCATAGTTCCCATACGTCTATGTACATAACTAAGTTCGACTACCAGCTTATCTGGTTTTTCGATGGTTGGCAAATCGGTCCATTCATCATCTATCTCTTGCTTGATATATTCAAGGTCTGGATGCAATGGAAAATCCATACCATCAGTCGCAGAATTTAAAACTAACCGTCGCGGAGGGAACAACACCTCGTAGGGCATTATGCGCCGTAAATACCACTTTATATGCCCTTCAGGGCCCACCTCTACAAAGCGAGGATCATCCTGCAATGTGTAGTTCAATGAATACACTCGCGTCGTCATCCGAGAATCTTCAGGTAATTCTATTTCTTTCATCAGCCGCCGCGTGGATAACGCCTCTTGAGCTATATCGATCATCGCGTCGGAGATATTAAGGTGTCCCTGATTAACCTCTACCAGCAATCCCTTCAAAAACCATTGTTGATCGAAACTGATGAAATCCAAATCGGTCTGTTCCA
>CAZSIG010000058.1:0-12014 GCA_964606195.1 uncultured Anaerolineales bacterium | reverse complement strand
TATAAAGTTATTCAAGGCAATTGTGAACAGGAACTGACGCGGGATAGACTGAGCGCTATCCCGTTCTTCTCCGCGCTCGACTTGACTTTCCTCGACCCGCCGTTCAATCAAGGCAAGAGTTATTCGCGCCACAATGATGACATGCCCGAAGAGGAATATTGGGCGTGGATGACGCGCATCGCGCGGCAGATTTACGAATTGACCTCCGATGGCGGCGCGATTTACTTCATGCAACGTGAGAAAAACGCGGAGTTCGTCCTGCGCTGTCTGCGCGAAGCCGAATGGCAGTTTCGTAACTTGATTATCTGGAAAAAGTTGACCTCCGCGGTGCCTATGAGAACCGGCTATGGCAAGCATTACCAGATTATCGCGTTTGCCATCAAAGGCGCCCGCCCGCGCGTGTTCAATAAGCTGCGTATTGACCCGCCCCTGCCGCCGCACTATAAGTACAAACGCAAAAATGGGATGTTCGTCACCGATTTATGGGACGACATTCGAGAACTGACTTCGGGATACTTCGCGGGGGACGAGGCGTTACGCAACGATGATGGTTCGCGGTTTCACAAACAGCAAGCTCCGATTCGGTTATTGGCGCGTATCATCTTATCATCGACCGCGCCGGGCGACACGGTACTTGACCCCTTCGCGGGTACAGGTACGACCGCCGTCGTCGCGGAGCAGTTGGGACGTAATTCTATCGCGATGGAGCTTGACCCGCACAATTTGGAGATTATCACCGCGCGATTGGAAAACCCGCGCGCGAGTGATGATGTGAGACAGTTGTACGCTGATTATATGTGTACTGAAGGTTTGGATGAGATTTGGCCTGATGGAGATTTAGCTATTACCTATGGAGCAAAAAAGAACTCCTTTAAGCAACCCGCGTTGTTGGAAGAAAGACATGAAGGATATAATTGATTTTTTCTCACCAACCAACCAACAAAATTATCTGCTCTGTCAAGGAAACGCCGAGAAAGTGCTCAGGAGGTTTCCCCCGCGCGCGGTGAACTGCTGCATTACCAGCCCGCCTTATTGGAATCAAAGAAGATATACCGGCAATAGTTCACTTGGTAACGAACGCCGCGTTGCTGAATACGTTAAACACTTGTGTCGAATATTCCAACGCCTTAAACGCGTTTTGCGAGATGATGGTTCGTTGTGGTTAAATATTGGCGATACGTATAAGAACAAAAATTTGATGGGGGTACCTTGGCGAGTTGCCCTAGCTTTGCAAGATGATGGCTGGATTTTGCGTAACGCGGTAGTGTGGGACAAAGTTAAGGGTAACCCCTGTAATGCTAGAGACAAACTTAAAAATGTCTACGAGTATGTTTTCCACTTCGTCAAACAGAAACGTTACCATTATGATTTAGACTCAATCCGCACCCCTCCGCGTCCCCCGCATTACAAAAACGGACGCGTTGTTACGCCTAGCGGAGTGAGTGGCGTAAAATATCGGCGGCAAATATTATCCAGCGCGGACTTGGATGAAGCAGAGAAGGAAAAAGCTTTAGCTGCGCTTGATGAAGCATTACGTAAAGTAAGAAGCGGTGAGATGCCAGATTTTCGCATGATTATTCGCGGCACTCAACGCTCGACCCATTCCGATTCACCAGAATACTCAGGAAGGGCAGAAGAATTGCAAAAGCACGGATTTTGTGTCCTTCCTTATCATAAAAAAGGTACCAAGCCCGGGGATATATGGCGTATTATTCCAGAAGATGAATGGCGTAAAGATGCCCATTTCGCGGTATTCCCCACCGAACTATGTGAGATACCTATAAAAACAACCTGTCCGGTTAGTGGCGTAGTACTGGATCCCTTTGTAGGCACAGGTACGACCATCATTGCCGCGCTAGAGCTTAACCGTCGCGGTATAGGTATTGATACTAGCCAAGAATATTTAGAGATTAGCCGCGAACGGATTGAACTGTTCATTCAAGAGCAAAAACAAAACGCGATGCAACCCCATTTAATCTAACACTATAGGATTTACGCAGCTCAAGGCAATTTTTACCGCCGAGAACGCCGAGAGCGCGGGGAAGGATAAGCGGAAAAAATTTTTGCGTGCATAAGTGGTCATAAATATTCATTAAAAGGCATATTCGCGGTGCAAGAACAAATTAGTTATAAAACTTTGCGCTCTCCGCGCGCTCGGCGGTAAGATTATTCTGAACTTACGTAAGTCCTAACTACAAGCGATTATCCAAAGAATCAAAGCCAAGTTGCCCGATGCGATTCAACTGCAAGTATAATTATCATAAAATCGATTTCAGAACCGCGAAATATTTTTTGCTTAGATGGCTACTTTCTACAGCATTACTTACCTCTCTCCCCCTCTCCGCGTGCCTCGTGGACTCCGACGCGCTCTATACCCCCGTTATCACACCAGTACTGCCGGTGACGGTCGTAGTTCTTCCTACCACCACCCCGTGCCCCACCGCGACGCGTCTCCCCACGCCTACTCCCGCGATAGAGGTCTATCTACATCAGGGCGCGGTCTACTTACACGATAAAGAGTGGGACGAAGCCGCGCAAGCGTATCGGCAGGCGGCGGAATTGGATCCCGACAGCTTCGAGATACGCTCTGTGCTGGGGTACATCTACGCGCAACAGGGTAAATACGAACTTGCCGAACCCGAATTTCTCAAAGCCCACGAACTGCGCCCGGACGACTATCACACCCTCAAAAATCTAGCACTGATATACGACAACATGGAGCGCTACGGCACGGCGTTGGAATATGCCCAACAAGCACTGGAACTCGCGCCGGAGGAAGACCGCGCCGCGATGGAAAAGTTCGTTCAGTATCTCCGCGCAAGGCAAGAATAGGATGCAACATACTTCATTCCAATAAAATCTCAGTGCACTCCGTGTCTCTGTGGTAAAATTTATCCTTATGAACAATTACACTGTAACCGCATCAGCCCCCGGTAAGATCATCATCTTCGGCGAACACGCCGTCGTCTACGGGCGACCTGCCATCGCCGCGCCGGTGCATGGCGTGCAGGCACAAGCTACTGTCACGCGGTGCGCAAATACAATGGGGACGATAATCGCGACGGATTTGAAACGTAGCTGTGCGCTCGACGCTGCCGCCGCCGACGAACTGTTTCCGCTCTGCAAGATCGCGCGTGACACATTGGCGCGATTGGGGATCACCGCGCCGCGAGATATAGAGATCACCGTGCAGTCTACTATTCCGATCGCGCGCGGCATGGGGAGCGGCGCGGCGATCTCCACCGCCATCGTGCGCGCACTGGCGCGGTATTACGACGCGCCCCTGAACGCGGCGGACATCTCCGCGCTGGTCTACGAGACTGAAAAACTGCATCATGGCACGCCGAGCGGCATCGACAATACCGTCATCGCCTACGAGCAGCCGGTGTACTTCGTCAAAGGCGCACCGCTGGAGTTCGTCACCGTCGGCGCGCCATTAACCTTCATCATCGCTGACAGTGGCGCGGGGAGCCTGACCAAAGAGGTGGTGGGTGATGTGCGCCGCGCGTGGAGGGCAGACCGCGAGCGCTACGAGGGGTATTTCGATGAAATCGGCGCGGTCGCGCAGCAAGGGCGCGTGGCGCTGGGACGCGGCGACGCGGAGGCGTTGGGGCGATTGATGAACGAGAATCACGAACTGTTACAACAGATCTGTGTCTCTTCGGAGAGATTGAATGTGTTGGTGAACGCGGCGCGAGACGCGGGCGCGCTGGGGGCGAAGTTATCCGGCGCGGGGCGCGGGGGCAACATGATCGCGCTAATTAACCCAGACGATGAGCCACGAGTGCGCGCGGCGTTGCGTGGCGCGGGCGCGGCGCGCGTGATTACGACGCGTTTGGGCGCGATGAGCTAGGGCGTTATCCTCATAACGCCTTTCTGCGCGGGAAATTGGCGCAATGGGGATTGCGCTCTGTGTAACGCCGCCTGCTTGCGCCGTCTCCGCTTTTGCAGTACAATAAACCTTTGTAATGGGTGCGTGGCACTTTTGATTGTGTCGCGCATTTTCTATCACTTTAGCGACACAACGCTATTATCATAAATTCTAACTATTGGGAGAGATAATGTCCGAATACAATGATCATAATATCGATGATTATGAGCGCGAAGAGCACGAAATGGACGAAGAGACGTCACCATCTTCACCCAAACCAACTTTGACGGCGGAGAATCTCTTCGCTGGTAACTATCGTCTTGGTGAAGAGGCGTATCACACCTCGCGCACTGTAACCTACCGCGCGACTGATGTCATTGATAGACGCGAGGTCTGGATTACGATTTTCGAGGAATACAACGTTGCTACTTATCCTAAAGTGCTTGTTCTGGCAGACCTTATCACAGAGCTGGATTTCTCTTGTTTCTTACCGATCGAAAGGGTAGCACAAACCGACGACGGGCAACCGTATCTGATTTACGATATGAGCCACGTGCGCTACTCCCTGCGCGATATACTAACGCGCCGCGCCGGTGAGACGCGGTTGCTCGATCGGCAGAAGGTGGTGCAATATCTACAACCTATCGCGAAGGCGCTGGATGAACTTCACGCGGCGGGGTGGATACACCTTAATCTGGCTCCTGACGTTCTGCTGATGAACGATGAAGGGCGCGTCGTATTAGGAGGTTGGGAACTGACGCGGCAGCGAGATGAGACGACGCACGATGGCATTGCTGCCTATCTATCCCCTGAACAAGCGGGGGGACGGCCTATAGGGCCCTGGTGTGATGTCTACTCGCTCGGCGTCGTCATCTACGAGTTGATGGCGGGACAAACGCCATTCGTCAGCGAGCAGGACGCGGTGTTGGTGCGCCAACATTTTCAGGGGGCGCCGCCACACATTCGGCGGATTAACAAACGCGTGCCGCGCGGGGTGGCAAGTGTCATTCACCGCGCCCTGGCGAAACAGCCGCGTGAGCGGTGGCACAGTACCAGCGCATTGATCGCTGCGATTGACGGGGCAATACCGTTGCTGCGCCTGCGGCTCGATAAGCTATACTACATGATTACGCATCCGACCATAAGGGAGATAATCGGCGCGATTTTCGTGATCTTGATTCTCAGCGCGCTGGGCGTGGCGTACGCGATGCGTGGTAGGATAGTTACTACGATACAGGAGATGCGCCCCTCGCCGACGCCGACCGCGACCGCGACACCGACCGCGACCTCGCTCCCAACCGTCACCGCGTCGCCGACGCCGGTACCGCCGACCGCGACGCGTACGGTAGTAGCAACAGATACTCCCGCCGCGACGAATACGCCGACCGTCACGTTCACCCCTACGGCGCCGCCAGAGCGAGCCGCGTCGCCCACGCCCTCACCCACGCCGACGGAGAAGGTGTATCCTATGCCGATATTGATTTCTCCGGAGGAAAGCTACTCCACCAGCGGGGCGGTTACTTTCGAGTGGCAGTGGGATGGTACTTTGGAAGAGAATGAGTGGTTCGACGTTCGCGTGGGCAAAGAGGGTGAACCGCTGCAGGGTATCACCTGGGCGAAGGAGACGCGCTATACCCATAATCAACCGCCGGGGGGTAGCGGCACTTATCAGTGGCAAATCGTCGTGATTCGCGGTAGCGGCGGGGAATGGGAAAAAGATCTGAGTCCTGCCAGTCAGAAGCGGCGGCTGCAATGGAATGAGTAGCACTTTTAACTCCCCGCGAACTTCAAGCTCGCGGGGAGTTAGGTAAGGTTTTCTCAAAGTCATGCAACCTCCCGCAGGTTCAAAGCAAGAAAATCAAACCTGCGGGAGGTTCTAGTTGCGCGGTTTGTACTTTGAGAAGGCTCTAAGTTAGGTAACTGAGAAGAACAAGATTATGCAGAATTTATTCAAAGATAAACCCTCCGCGGTGGCAGTTCCAAAACGATTGGAACAGACGAAGGTATTTGTCACGCAACCGCGCGAGACGGTGCAAGTGTGTTTCGAGGGAGGCGCGGGGGAGCAGCAGGTCTACGGCGCGCCGATCGGAACGTCAGTGGAAGAATTTATATACGGCGCGAAGATCGCGGAGTACCCGCGCGTGGTCGCGGCGTTTGTAAATGGAACATTGCGCGAGCTAACTCACCAACTCATCACGGACGCGGTGTTAATGCCCGTCACACAAGATATGACCGATGGACGGCGCATCTATCGGCGGTCGCTGTCGTTCCTGCTCATCACCGCGGTGCAGGAGCTTTTCCCCAAAGTGCGCGTTCATATCGATTACTCCCTTACGGCAGGGCGGCTTTACTGCGAAGTATCAGGGCGCGAGCCGTTTTCGGCGCGTGACTTGGCGCAGATTGAAGAGCGAATGAAAGAGATCGTCGCGGAGGACGCACCGATAACCAAAGAGCGCGTCTCGCTGCCAAAGGCGGTAGAACTATTCTCTAAATGTGGTGATGAGGACAAGGTACGGCTCATTCGTTATCGGCGCAAGGATTATCTAACGCTGTACACCATGCGGAACACGCCGGGCTATTTCTACGGTTATATGGTGCCGTCGGCGCGGTATCTGTACGATTTCAAGCTGGAATCTCTGGGGCAAGGTTTCGCCCTGCACTTCAGGGAATCGGAGATGCGCTACTGGCGCCTCGAGTTCATTCAGGCTACTAAGTTGACCGCCGCGTTCGACAAATATGGCGAATTGCTGGAAAACATCGGCGTCAGAAATGTCGCGGAGTTGAACTACACCATAGAAACGGGACGAATTCGTGAGGTGGTTTTGGCGGCGGAGGCGTTTCACGAGCATCACATAGCGGCCACGGCGGCTCGTATCGCGCGCCAACGAGAGCGCGTGCAGTTAGTGCTCATCGCCGGTCCCTCTTCCGCGGGGAAGACCACCTGTATGAAACGACTGGCTATTCAGCTTCTGACGCGGGGCATCAGGCCGGTTATGATCAGTCTGGATGACTATTTCGTGCCGCGGGAACTGACGCCGCGCGACGAAAATGGGGAATACGATTTTGAGAGCCTCGATGCGCTAGACCGCGTCTTGTTGACCGAACAATTTAGGAGATTGATGCGCGGAGAAGAAGTGACCCTGTCGCGCTTCGATTTTCATCTGGGACAACGCGAGTGGGGGGAGACGATTAAGCTGCACCGAGACCAGATTATCATCGCGGAGGGGTTACATGGGTTGAATCCTGAACTCGTGCCCGATATATCTGAGGAGAATGTGTTTCGCGTCTACATCTCCGCGCTCACGCAATTGAATATCGACAATCACAACCGCATCTCCACTGCGGAGACGCGGTTGGTGCGCCGCATAGTGCGCGACGCGCAGTTTCGCGGTTACTCCGCTTACGAGACGATCAAACGGTGGCAGAGCGTGCGGCGCGGTGAAGAGCGTTTTATCTTCCCGTTTCAGGAGAATGCGAATGTGATGTTCAACTCCGCGCTGGTCTATGAGTTGGCGATGCTCAAGCCGCTGGCGGAACCGCTGCTGCTTCAGGTTGAGCCGGGCAGTATAGAGTATGCCGAGGCGCGGCGGTTACTGGCGTTCTTGCAGTGGTTCCTGCCGGGCGACGCGGAACTCATTCCCGATAATTCGCTGCTGCGCGAGTTCATCGGCGGATCTATACTGCACAATTTCCCGTTTAAGTACGACATAGAGACCGCGTGCTAAAATTGTGAATAATAACGCGAAATGACGCAGGGCGCAATGAGAGATTGCGCCCTTTTTCTCTATCTACCCTAATTGAAAATAAGGCAACCACAAAGAACACCAAAAAAGTTAATGATGTTGAATATTCCCACCACTCCCCCGCACGTCTCCGTCAACCGCGTGCGGATAATCGATTTGCCCGGTTTGCCGCTTGATGATGAGGTGCGCGGGCGGCGCGCTGATCACCTGCTCTCCAATACCGCGATCACGCGCTACGCCCGAGAACGCGCCGCCGCGCTCAGGTTGCCCCGCGCTTATCTTGAGGATTCTAAACGTACACGCGTAGAGTTGGCACGTTTTGTGGATAGTTGCCTGAGTGGAGAGGACACGAAAGCGCGCGCCGCGGCGCGAGAGATCGGGCGAAGATTGGGGCGCAATTTAGGATACATCTTATTGACGCTGCACCGCGGCGATGAGGCGAACCGCGCGGCGCGACCTGATTGGCATGATACCGATTGGGAACGATGGGCGAAAATCAAAAAAGTTTGGGTTGGTGGCGGGGTGATGAATGGAGAATTAGGAGAGTTGATCGTGCAGCACGCCCGCGCCCTGCTCGCGGAATTGGGCTACGGCGCGGTGTTAGAGGTAGAGATTACGCCATACAAAGACGCGATGACGATATTGGGCGCGGCGCGTTATCTGCCGGCGACAACGCGCTACGCGGTTTGTCTCGATTGTGGACACACTGCGGTCAAGCGCACCTGTGTAGAATTGGTGAATGGGGCTGTGGCGCGATTGCGCCGCTACGCGCCGGTATCGGTGGAGTGGGATTTGCGCAACCTGCCCGCATCCGGTCGCGATTTGGGCATGGAGGTGCTCAACTTCGTCGCTGACGCGATTGTGCAGACGATGCAAGAGTGCGCGGCTGAGGGCATCGCTCCCGATGAAAATGTCATGCTCAGCGTGGCGGCTTATGTGCGCGATGGGAAATTGTTGGGCAATGGGTTGTATGCCAACATCAGCGAGTTGGCAGCGGATACGCGTCCGTTGTTATCCGACGCGGTTAGTGCACGTATCGAGAGGGCTGTGCAAGTACATCCGATTCACGACGGCACCGCTGCTTGCGCCGTCCACGCGGGGGCACGAGACACAGCAGTACTGGTAATCGGCACCGCGATAGGCGTCGGCTTTCCGCCGAGTGAGGAGCGTGGTTTGCGCCCGTTGGCTTGGTGAGGTGGCAGCTTTTAGGATAAGTCTAACAAAAGGTGCCCGTCACTTTGGAAAGTGACGGGCACCCCTGAGTATCTGAGTATTATGTGCGCCCTATCCCAAGTGTCACCCTGAGCGCAGCGAAGGGTCTCGTTTTCATCATTATATGGCTTCGCGGTGCACTAAAGCCTAATATAAATAAAAACGAGATGCTTCACTGCGTTCAGCATGACATTTGAGTTTACTCCTAAATCTATTTTATAGTATGCACATAACGGTTAGACAGTCAGGGTCATACACGTTCATTACCGTTTAAGCGCACCCATAAAGGGTGTGCCTACAATGTAGCCGCAGGCTTTACGCCTGCGCTGACCGCGCTAAGTGAGTAAGTTATTTAATTCGCGATCCTAATAATCGGCTGAGTTGGATTTTCCCAAACTTCCGAAGTTTCAGAAAACTTCGGAAGTCTATGCGCGGTCAACTGAACCTGTCCCTTAAGCGCTAATCATTTCCCAATACCGCTCCCAATCATGCTGCTCAACGCGCTCCGTCCAGTCTGCTGGCAGTACCAGCTCGTGAATATGAATACATACCGCCGCGAACTGTAACAGGCGCATGTACCCATCGTCGTCTAACTTCTCCAATTCTTTCTTCTTCAAGTTAAGCAACATTTCGTTGTAACTATGCCCACAATCGACGCATTCCCACCTAATCACGCGCTGTTCCAGATTAAGTTCGTACCGCTTGGCTCCGCCGCAGGCGAGACAGGGGAACTTTCGTTGCGGCGCGGGCGTCACCTCTTCTTCAGCCGCGGGCCATAAATCCAAATATTGCTCCCACTCCGTCTCGTCTAGTTGTTCCTTCCAATCTTTGGGCAGCAGCGGCTCGTATAGATACAACCGCACCTGCGCGAATTGGTACAGCCGCGCCTGTTCCTTAATCTCTAGCCGCTCCCAGTCCTTCTGTTTGAGATTTTTGATCATCTCCGAATATTCCCGCCCACAGTCCGGGCACTGCCAATATACCTCGTGCGCCGCGCAATCCAGATGATACCGCTTCGCCGCGCCGCAGATGATACAGGGAAAAGCCGATTGATAGGGCAGTTGGGGCGCGCCCACGTCCGCCGTAGTCTCAAGCCCCAATAACTCGCGCGCCTCTGCCACTTCTGGGGGCAATTCTACCATCTCTACCTCAGTGGGGTCGCCCGCTAGATGCTCCGCCGCCTCTACCTGAACCTCCTCCGTCGCGCTGGTCGGCTCGACTACGAGATGCTGTCCCAAAAACCGCGCCTGCACCGCGTCGTATCCCAAATAGCGCTCCCGCCAGACTTTATCACTCAGCACGCGGCGCGGCAGTTCGATGTTCACTTGTTCTTCATCATACGTAATCTGCCCGCGATAGTTCCGCCCCGTCGTCGTCCAACCACCCCACCAGCGCGGCTCCGCCCATTCTAGTACCTCGTTGTTGAGCGGAGTAGCGACACGCATCTGCCCATACAGCAAATCGCCCAACGTCGCCCGCGCCGCGTCTTCGCCATGTACCAAAATCACCTCATGCGGTTGGAAATGCTGCGCCAGATCCAATAATTGCATTTGATCAGCGTGCGCGCTTAGATTAACGCGCCCCACGCGACATTTCACCGGCACCTGCTCTCCCGCCAGACGAATCGTATCCCCCTGCTGAAGTTCCTGTAACCTTCGCCCCGGCGACTCTTCGTCCGTATAGCCGGTGATGAGAATCGCGTTTTGATCGTTGGGCAGGAGCCGCTGCGCGTATCCGACCGATGGTCCACCGGTCAACATACCGGAACTGGAGACGATGCAGCAGGGTTCACCGCCCACCAGATGCCGAAATCGCGGATTAACCTTATGCACATTTTTCTCCCAGAAGATGTCTTCCCCGCGCCGGGCACGCTCCTGCAACGTGGGTGATAAGTAATCGACATGCCGCGCATAGGCATCGGAGACGACGCGCACCATGCCATCGGCGAAGATGGGAAATCGCGGCAGCGCGCCGCGCTCCTGTAATTGGTGCAGACAGAGTAACACTTCCTGAGCGCGCCCTAGCGCAAAAGAGGGAATCAACGCCACTCCGCCATGCTCCACAATCTCGCCCACCGTTTCTGCCAGCGTGCGTTCTTCGCCCGCGCGATCGGGATGGGTACTGTAACCGTAGGTACTCTCTAATACCATCCAATCGGCGGAGAATGCGGGGGGCGCGACGCCGGGCACGGTGCGCTGGTGTGATACCGAGACATCACCGGAGCAGACGATTTTGCCCTCTGGGGTGTCGAGAAGCACGCAAGCCGCGCCGAGAATATGCCCCGCGGGAATCAAGCAAACCGCGATGTCGGACAGGGGCATGAACCATTGGTTAAATTCCTGTGTTTCGATGGTGCGCACTACTTCCTGTACCATATAGCCATCGTAGAGCGGTTCGGCGCGGTCGCTGTTCATTTTCATGATGTTCACCGCGTCGGCGAGCAAGATTTTGATCAGTCGCAGCGTGGGGGACGTGGTGATGATCGGCGTGAGCGGATAGCGAGCGCGAATAATAGGCAACGCGCCGCTGTGATCCATGTGCGCGTGCGTGAGTAGCACTAAGTCTAACTTGCGCGGCAGGGCGCGTAGATCGGGCAAGGAGTCCATACCCGTCCGATTGACGCGAATGCCGCAATCGACTAAAATATTTCGACCAGCGACGCGGAGCAGATAGCCGGAAGCCCCGACTTCGTGCGCGCCGCCAAGAGCTTGAAAACGCATAATTCCATCCTTTACTTGAGTTTAATAAATAGTATTGTACCTAACACTACAACGAGATTGCGTAACCGTAGCCCTTTAGAAATGTCATTCTGCGGAGCGCAGCGCCGAAGAATCTCGGTTCAGGAAGTAATAGTCCGTCGGAAAACGAGATTCTTCGCTCCCGCTGGTCGCTCAGAATGACATCCTAACGCGAAGTCTCGTTGTAGTACTAATTAGGATTTACGCAAAACTGCACTATAGCTCACCGCAGAGGACGCGGAGAAAAGCAAAGAGAAAATAATTCCGCGATCATAGGCGCGCATCAACATTAGAGTTGTTCCCTAATAAGCTGGGCAGAAAATAGGACGCGGATTTTCGCGGATTCACGCGGATAAATAGATTGAATCCTGAAAATCCGCGTGAATCCGCGTCCCATATAATTACTTACCCGTCCAAAATTTTATTTGGGAACAAGTCTATTCATTAAAA
>CAZSIG010000057.1:0-12050 GCA_964606195.1 uncultured Anaerolineales bacterium | reverse complement strand
GTAGTTTACATGAGATTGCCGCATCACCAATGGACGAAAATCACCCTCACCCCCGCCCCCCATATGCGTCAACTTAATTTTAGGGCGATGTAAATTTCAGGAGCGGAGGCGCATTATCAGCTCGCTCCAAGCCCCCGTCTCGGGGGCGTCTAAACCCACAGCATCGCCCTATTCCTAAACGCCCCCGCGGACGGGGGCTTAGAGCACCGGTATAGCCGCGGGCTGCGCTTAAAACGCAGATTCGTGGGGTAAACGGTAGTGTGGCAGCCGCGAGTGCAAAATAGCCGCGTAGGGCGGCTTTCTTAGCCGCCGCTCCAAATCATCGGAAAAAACGGCAGGTATGGAAACCTGCCCTACCCCACGAATCCGCGTAGAACCATATTTTACACGTAGTCGCGTAAACTCTATAGAGTAAAGGTTTTAATATAGATGGATCTAGAACATTTGTTAGAGAAATTAGATTATCACAATCCAGAGGAGATCGAAAATACTCAAAAAGCCTACTTGCTGGCAAAGAAGGCACACGAAGGGCAAAAACGCAAAACTGGCAAGCCGTATATAGTACATCCGCTAACGGTGGCTTATTATCTCGCGGAGTTGAAATTGCCTAACAATGTCATCATCGCGGGGTTGTTACATGATGTAGTAGAGGATACCATCTACGATCTCAAGTATGTACGCGAACAGTTTGGCGAAAGGGTTGCCAACATGGTTGATGGCGTAACTAAACTAGATAAGATAGAGAGGCGCGATGCCCCGGACCTTCCTACTACCCCGTCAAAAGAAGCCTTGCAAGCTGCGAATTTGCGTAAGATGGTGATGGCGATGATTGACGATCTGGGAGTGATCTTCATCAAATTCGCCGATCGTCGGCACAACCTCGAAACCTTATGGCCATTGCCAGATGAAAAGAGGCAGCGCGTTGCTCAGGAAACATTGGATGTCTTTGTTCCAATCGCGGAGCGGCTCGGTTTTTGGCAGATGCGCCACCGATTACAGGATTTGGCTTTTCGCAATCTGAAACCGGTCGAGTACCGCGAAATAGCCTCGCAGATTAAACGCCGTCGCGTTGCCAACGAAAGGTACCTCCTTCAAGTTGTTAATATGATCAAAGCCGAACTAGAAGAAGCTGGTATCCCCGCGACGGTTTACAGCCGTATGAAATCGGTTTACAGTACTTATAAGAAGATGCAACGCAAGAATGTAGACCTTGACAAAATATACGATGTGCGCGCTATACGTATAATCATAGGTGATCCAGACGCGGGTATAGATAATGTAACAGAAGAGGAGGATAAAAGAGAGATTTCACAGTGCTATGCCACGCTCGGCATAGTCCACAACGAATGGAACCCTATTCCCGGAGAGTTCGATGACTTCATCGCGGTACCCAAAGATAACTCTTATCGCTCTCTACACACTGCGATTAAGGGACCGCGCGATAAAATCGTGGAGATTCAGATTCGTACGCGCAAGATGCACCGTAACGCGGAATACGGTGTGGCGGCACACTGGCGGTACAAAGAGCATCTCGACCTTAAAGTGGATGAAGCCTTTGAGGGCAAAGTATCGCGATTGCGCCAAGCGGTTGAGAATATTGCGAATGGCTCGCTCAGGGCACAGGATTTTGCCTCTTCTATTCTGGAAGAGTTCAAAGGAAATAATATATACGTTTTTACCCCTCAAGGAGAGATAGTCGAGTTAGCCAGCGGCGCAACGCCTGTCGATTTCGCCTATCGTATTCACACTAGCGTGGGACATCGCTGCCGCGGGGCGCGCGTCAATGGCAAGCTCGTGGCATTGAATCAACCGCTGCAAACCGGCGACAAGGTGGAGATTTTGACCAGCAAGCGCGAGGAACCACGCCGCGATTGGCTCAACTCCAGCTTGGGCTACGCCACGACAGAACGCGCTAAGCAAAAAATTCGCCAATGGTTGCGCAAACGGGATCGCGAAGAGAGTCTTAAACGAGGTTCAGACGCACTAGAGGATGCGTTGCGCAAGCTCAGCCTCAAGATCGAGGATGTGGAGTGGCTTCCTAGAGTGATGCACCAACGTTCGATGGAGGATGTGCTATTAGAATTAGGACGCGGTGGTATCTCGACCCAAGAGATTCAAACCGCGATCCTAGAACGTGAGAGGAAAGATGAGGAGCAAGAAAAGGAAAAAGCCCCCGAGTTATCCTTGCCCTCGACCGTCGCCACAGGTTTAAGCATTCGCGGAGTGAATGGACTGCTTACCCACCTGGCGCGCTGTTGCAACCCCTTACCCGGAACGCCCATCGTCGGCTATGTTACTCAAGGGCGCGGTATCACCATTCATCGTCAAGATTGCCCTAATATAACCCGTTTAGCACCGGAGCGATTGATTATGGAAGTTGATTGGGCACAAGCCGCGGATAGCAGTTATCCTGTACCATTGATGATTAAAGCCTTCGACCGCACCGCGATGTTAAGTGACATAACTGGAGCGATATCGCGTGAAAAGATAAACATTTCGGAGATTCAAGCTTCTGCGAACGGACGGGATGCTAGTATTATCTACGTGACTTTGCTTGTAAATAGCGCCAAACAGTTGGCGCGCATCATCAATGTCTTGGCAAACCTGTCCGGGGTGTTCGAAATACAGCGGCGTTTGGGATAATGGCGCGTTTATAGAGTACTCCGCATAGACTTTGGGTAATCTGACGCGATTTGATCACGAATGACACGAATTTGCGAATAGCGCGAATAAGAAAAAATCGCAGGACTTACGCAGCCAGCGGGTAGTAGCTCAACCGCGTTGGGCGTTTACGGTCATTCACGGTCAAAACCAGCCAACGCGGTTGTCTTCCTACCCCTTTAGGGAGAAACTGCGTAAGTCCTGAATCGTATAATTCGTCTATTTGTGACATTCGTGATCTACGTTCAACAAAAAAAACAGTCCTGAAAAACAAAAAGTCCCTCAGAAACAAATCTGAGGGACTTTTTTGTATGATATCAACAACACAGTCAGATTAAAAGCCATTAAGGTTGTTCCCTAACACTACAACGAGACTTCGTAACCGCGGCACTTTAGAAATGTCATTCTGAGGAGCGCAGCGACGAAGAATCTCGCGCTACACCGGATTATTACTTCCTGAAAAGAGATTCTTCGCTCCCGGTGGTCGCTCAGAATGACACCCTAGCGCGAAACCTCGATAAGCTGGGCAGAAAATAGGACGCGGATTTGCGCGGATTGACGCGGATAAATAGCTTAAAATCCTGAAAATCCGCGTGAATCCGCGTCCTATATGATTACTTTCCGTCCAAAATCTTATTTGGGAACAAGTCTATTCAATCACCACAACAACCAAAGTCAAATCGTCATGCACCTCTGCCGCGCCGGTGAAGACGCGCACATCGGTTAAAACCCATTCTTGTATGGCGTTCGCGTCACGCTGCGGCGCGGTGCTCAAGCACGAAGTCAGCCGCTCGAAGCCGTACATCTCTCCAGATTCGTCCATCGCCTCAACGATACCGTCGCTACAGAGGATCAAAACGTCACCGGAGTTCAGGGGTTGGTTTATTTCATCATACTCGACACCGCTTTTCATCCCCAACGGCAAGCCGCCGACGTGTAACCATTTCATCTCACCGTTTTGTTTGCGCAACAGCGGTTCGATCACGCCCGCGTTCGCAGCACGTAACTGCCACATCCCATCTCCAGTTTCTAAGGTCAAATACCCTAGCGCGGTGTTCAGCCTGTTTCGCCGCGTGTGGGGCATGATCGCGGTATTCAACTCGGTCAAGAGAACCCCCGGCGCGATATCGCGCCGCACTTCAGTAGTCAGCAAGCCGAACGAGAGCGCCATCATCAGCGCGGCTTGCATCCCTTTACCGGACACGTCTCCCAACGCGATGCCGAGATGTTTCTGGTCGAAGATGAAATAGTTGAAAAAATCTCCCCCCACGCGCCGCGCCGCTTGCGAATGTCCCGCGATCATCAAGCCGGAAATCTGCGGCTCCTCTGGCGGCAATAGACTCTGCTGAATCTGTCGCGCGATCCCCATCTCGCGGTCTATCTGTGCTATCTCATACTCGTGTAACCGCGCGCTCTCCAACGCCACTGCCACCTGACTAGCGAACGCGAATATGGTCTGGGCATCGTCTGGGGTATAGGCGATCTCCCCACCGCGCCCCACGAATAGCAAGCCAATCGGTTCATCTTGTACCAGCAAGGGCGCGACGACGATAGAATGTATCGCGGAGGTGGTATTCGTCGCGACCCATCGCTCGTCATAGGTCACATCGGGGATCAGCACAGGCTTTTTCGTCCGCAGCACAGTCGCGTTTAGTTCGAATTTATAAGCCTCAGTAGTTACATGCTTAGCCACATCTTCATTTTTGTCCCTAACCGCGACGGTTTCGAGTATATCTTCGTTCAGAATTAACACGGTGGCGCGGTCATACCCCACAACGGTTTCCAGTTGCGCGAGTATCAAGTCTAAAACGGTCTGTTGATCCAGCGTGCTGCTGACGATAAGCGCGACTTGGCGCAGCGTGTCGGACAGCTTACGGCGTTCTTGCTCGCGCAGATATAACGCGGCTATCTGTTCTTCGGCGCGCTTGCGGTCGGTGATGTCGCGAACGGTGGTTAGCACCGCCTGCTTCTTGCGAAATGGCACTTTCTGAAAGTGCATCTCCACATCGAAATAAGTACTATCTTTAGGGCGCCAAGCGCGCCATTCGAATAGCTGGCTCTGTCCGGTCAGGGCTTTTTCCCAATGCTGTTGTAGCTCTTTTTGATCCCCTTCGGGACAGGAGTAATTATTCTGTATCGACATTTCCATAGCCTGCTGCCGATTGACGCCATACATCTCTAGCATCTTATTGTTGACATCAATGACCGCGCCGTCCAGGTCGTGAATGAAAATCGCGTCATACACGCTGTTGAAGATGGTCAGAAAATCCTTCGCGGAGTCCCGCAACACCTCTTCCATCCATTGATAGGTGGTAATATCGTTGATCGCCAGGAGAATCATCTCTTTCTTGCCGGTCTCCTGGTATATTTTGCGCGCGTTTAGGCTCATCACGCGGCGGCCGATGCGCGGGAAATCGTGATAGACGCGAAAATCATCGAAAGACCGGTTCTCCGCTATGGTCTTGCGCAACAATTTCTGTAATCGCGGATTGTCCCACTGCCCATCCCCTAGATCGCTAAAAGGTTGCTCCACTGTCTCCGCGGTAGTCGTTTTGAAGGTTTGGTAGAAGGAACGATTAGCCGAGATCACGCGCAGATCAGTATCCAGCACAACCAACGGCTCGCGCACCGCCTCGACGATGCTCTCCGCGTATTCGCGCGTCTCTTCGAGCGCCTGTTCGCTCTGTTTGCGCTCGATAGCGTAGTATATGGCGCGTGTCAGCAGGTTACTGTCCACTTGTCCCTTGACTAGATAATCCTGCGCCCCTTGGCGCACCGCGTCGATGGCTAATTTCTCGTCATCCAAGCCCGTGAGTACGATAATCGGAAGTCGCGGGGCGTGTTCCTGTGTCTCGATAAAGGTCTCGAATCCCTGACTATCCGGTAAGGACAAGTCCAGCAACACCGCGTCGATATCGCGCCTCTCAAGGCGTTCTAATCCCGCCGCGAGGTTATCGACCCATTCTAACTCGATGGTGGGCATGATAGAGGTGTCTGTCTCGCCTGCGCGAATCATCTCCTGAAGTAAGCGAACATCTCCCGGACTATCTTCGATTAACAGTGCTTTGATGATCTTATCTGCTGTCATTTTCTATGTCGTCTAAGTGCACCGATAAAGAGTACGCCCGCGCCGACCGCGCGTAATCTTGTGCAAGTCTCGATAACATTATAGCCTGATTGTGCGTAGGAGACAAATTAAAAAAGGGAAGTCTAAGACTTACCCCCTGATTGATAGACAAATTTAATATTGGACACTGATTTTGGAGACTCTTTGGAAATTCGTGGGATTAACTTAACACGCGGTTTATTTTTTTGCCACTAATTACACTAATTGACACGAATAAGCAGAAAATTAGTGAAAATTCGTGCAATTAGTGGCAGATCTTTCCTTATGTCCCCCCGAAATCCCAAAGACCCTAAAGTTTTATGTCATTAGCGCGATGGCGCGGTATCCTTGCGGCGGTAAAATGAGACACCGACCGTCTCGAAGCCTTTCTCCGCCGCGTTGGATATTACCTCCGTGCCTCCTAAAAATAGGATGCCTCCGGGGCGCAGCGCGTCGTGGAACTCTTGATACAGTTTCTCTTTGCTCTCTCTGGAGAAATAGATAATCACATTGCGGCAAACGATTAAATCGTATCTTTTACCGAACGAATCGGACAGAAGATTGTGATGCCGAAACATGACCGCGTACTTTATGGCGTCCTTCACGTAATAGCCATCATCGCGAATAGCGAAATAGCGCGTGAGCAAGATGGGCGAGATATTCTTGACCTCGTCTTTGGTGTACGGTCCCCCCGCGCGGGCGAAGGTGAGCGCGCCGTGATCTATGTCTGTAGCTAAAACTTGGTGCCGTCGCGGGGTGCTGTGCTCTGCTAACATGATGGCTAACGAATAAGGCTCTTGACCGCGCGAACTCCCCGCGCTCCATACTCGCAATATTTTGCGCTCGCGCAATAACTCTGGTAATATTTTATTCTCCAGAAATTTGTATTTTATAGGATCGCGAAAGAAAGCGGTTACGTTGATCGTCAGATAGTCTTTGAATTTGTCGAGGGCTTGGGTGTCGCTTTCTAGGGAACGAAAAAACCGCGCCCAGTTGGGATGTCCGGAACGCGCCAGATAAGCCTTGAGCCGCCGCTGCATCTGCCGATCCTTGTAGCAGTTCAAATCTACGTCGGTCAATCTCATCACATGACGTTTGATGTAGTTATACTCCCACGGTTCCATGTTTCACCAGTTCCACCAGTGTTTCCGCTATGCCCGGCAGGGGGACGACGAAGTCTGCCAGTCCCGCCTCGATTACACTACGCGGCATTCCATAAACTAAGCTGGTCGATTCATGCTCGGCGATCACTCTCCCGCCCGCTTTCTTGATACACCGCGCCCCATCCGTACCGTCCTCACCCATACCGGTCAACACTATTCCGATCACCGCGGAGCTATGATACTCCACCGCGGCTTCCATCGTCACATCCACCGCCGGGCGTACATGATTGCGCCGCGGTCCTTGGTCTAAAGTCACGCGCTTGAGATCGCGCAGTCGCAAGTGCATATCCCCCGGTGCCAACAACGCTAACCCGCGCCCCAGGCGATCCCCCTCGGTCGCCTCCACTACGGTAAAACTGCTCTTTTCGTTCAATCGCTGTGCCAACGTCGCGGTGAACCCCGCGCGCATGTGTTGCACGATCAAGAGTGCGGCAGGGAAATCGACGGGTAATCCTGACAACAATTCCTGCAATGTACGCGGTCCCCCTGCCGACGCGCCGATAACCACTACGGGGTCTCCTTTTCTGAAAGGACGCGGTCCCAGCTTCATGGCTGGAGATCTTACCACTCTCTTAGGCCGTTTCGCGATGGCGCGGCGCGTCCCTGCCGCGATCTTAACTTTGTCGATTAGCTCCTCTTGTAGCTCGTGAACCTCCATGCTCTTGCTGGGTTTCGGGACGTAATCGACCGCCCCGCGCATGAGTGCCCTGATCGTGATACGCGCGCCGCTTTGAGTGTAGGAACTGACCATGATGACCGGCGTGGGGAAGTTCACCATAATACGCTGTAACGTGGCTAAGCCGTCCATGTTGGGCATCTCCACATCAAGCGTGATCACGTCCGGTTTGAGCATCGCTATTTTAGCCAGCGCGTCCTCTCCATCGTAGGCTGTGCCTACCACAGAGATTTCAGGGTCAGATTCCAGATATTTGGTAAGCGTGCGGCGCATAAACGCCGAATCATCTACCACTAAGACGCGAATAATCCCGCGCATAATGCTCACCTCAAAACTTTCTGCAATGATTCCATCACCTTCACCGGATCGAAAGGCTTAACGACGAAGTCTTTCGCGCCATCCAGTACCGCTTGCAACACTACAGATTGCTGATCCAACGCGGTGAGCATAATCACTTTGGCTTGAGAATCAAGTTCCTTTATCTCCGCCAAAGCCTCCAACCCATCCTTGTTGGGCATGGTGATGTCCATAAAAACTACATCGGGGCTGATCTCGCGGTAGAGTTGGACTGCCTTCACGCCATCCTCAGCCTCTTCTACTTCGTGACCGTTTTCTTTAAGCAGCTTTGATAGACGCATACGCGAAAATTTCGCGTCATCTACAACCAGTATCTTAGACATATAACTCTCCTGATTCTGTCAGTCTGGTAAAAAATGCTAATAAAATATAATTGAGTCTACTGAAAAAGGTGGAAAAGTCAGCAAATTAAGCGGATGAAGCGGATTTTTGATCTTGTATGACCGCGATAGTCTGTTTTTTGCCACTAATTGCCCTAATTGGCACGAATAAATAAAAAATTAGTGAAAATTCGTGAGATTAGTGGCAGTTTTTTTCCTTGTAACCACCCGAAATTCCAAATACCCAATCCGCTGGTCAAACTAAAACTCTCTCGCCCTTTCCTAAAGTCTTGACGACTACCTTGCCGGTGTCGATATAAAATCTCACCGTGCGCCCCGAGTGTCCGCCGGTCGATTGCGCTTGAATGCGAATTCGCGCCGCTTTGAGCGCATCTCGCGCGGCGCGAATATTGCGCCTGCCGACGTTAAAAGATTCGTCGAAGCCCGGCGCATTTATCATTCGCGCCCCCCCGCATAACCGCCCTTGCAGACGGCTGCGAATACTTCCCATCTTTATTAGGGAATCAATCAATAAAGGAAGACCTAAATTCACAAACTTAGTGGGTTTGCCAGGATCCCGATGATTGTTGCTTGGCGCGGCGGGCAATAACGCGTGCAACATCCCTCCAGCCCTAATCACAGGGTCGTACAAGCATATTGCCACACACGACCCTAGCCCGTAGGCTATTAACACGTCATTTGGGCTATCACTGACCACTAGCTCCCCAATAGGAACAGTAATAAAATTATCTGTCACGGTTTTATCCTGATGTTACTTCGCGTTCAGCATGACACTTTGATAAAGCTCTAATCTTTCACGCATCACGTCTTTACGTTTCACGTTTTGCTTTATTGTCATCCGGCAATACCCAAAAGCGCGCGGTTATCGCGGTCTCCGCATCCACAAATTCAGTGCGAATGATGATTACATCATCGCGCGCCATCGCTACCGGCGCGGCTATCACATCCAATATCGCCCCCAACATATCGACCATCACCGCGGGCGTCGATGGACGCAAGGGCGTTCTGGTCAGAGTGGCTAGTGCATTGAGAAAAGAAGAAACGCCCACATTACCCACCTCTGCCAGCGCGGAGCGTTCCATATCCCCCAGCTCGGTAGTTGTACCAGCGGGTTCCTCCAACAACAAATCAACTAAATGGAAAGCATCTGTCAGCGAGAGCATCATCAACGCTTGTCCTTCCAGATCGCCCTGTATATTCAAATAGATACCGACTATCTCTTTCTCCGGATCACCCGCGTGAGTTACTACTTGACTGAGCGGGACAGCCTCCAACTGCACCGCACCGACGTTGACGATACTGCCTATCATGTTGGATAAATCGGTCGCCACATGCCACATCGCGGCGCGTAATAGCACATCCGAATCTGAACGTAATCCCGATATCACGCGACTCCAAAATAACTCCTGCTCATTGTTCATGTCTGTTCCCCCTGTCTTCGAGCCTGCAAAGCGGTATCAACGAGGCTCGGAATATCCACAATAAGTGCAACGCGCCCATCCCCCAATATCGCGCCTCCCGATAACCCAGGCACTCTGCCGATGATGGGACTCAATGATTTGACCACCACCTCTTGCTGTCCGATGATTTTGTCCACGACCAACCCCGCGCGTAGTTTGCCCCACATCACCGTCACCACCGCGGGCTTCTCTTGTTTCGGCGGAACTCCGTACCGTTCGGCAGGCATGAAAAAATCGCGCAAATCTAACAACGGTAATACCATATCGCGCCATTGGATAGTGGGGCGACCTTTTACCGTGTTGACCGTGTTTTCCGTCAGATACAAAGAGTCTACGATACCTGCGAGTGGAATAGCATAATGAGTATCGCGTACGCAGACCAGCATAGTCTGTACGATAGCCAACGTAAGCGGTAAGGTGATGTGAAACGAAGTGCCGCTGCCCGGATTATTCTCAACCGTCACGGAACCGCTGAGACGTTCTATATTGGTGCGCACTATGTCTAAACCTACTCCGCGCCCCGAAACTTCAGTGACCTGCTCCGCGGTCGACATATCGGGACGGAAGAGCAGATTGATTGTCTCATCTTCGTTCAGATGTTCCATCTCTTCTTCCGATAATAAGTCGCGCTCCACCGCGACGCGGCGAACTCGTTCGGGATCGATTCCACGCCCATCATCGCGCACCGTGATCGCAATCTGCCCCTCCAACGGCGCGGCAGACAGCCAGATGTTCCCTTCTGGTTGTTTGCCGCGAGCTACGCGGTTCTCTGGCGTCTCTATGCCATGATCTATCGCGTTGCGCAACAGGTGGATAAGCGGATCGCCGATCGCCTCGATGATAGACCGATCTAGTTCGGTCGCCTCACCCGATATAAACAGATTCACCTTTTTATCCGCCACTCGCGCCACATCGCGCACCAGGCGCGGAAACTTATCGAATAGATACGAGATGGGCAACATGCGCGCTCGCATCACCTCTGTTTGCAACTGGTCAATCACGCGACTCACGTCCGCCGCCATCTCGTTCAGCGCGCCCACCGTGCCCTGATTGCCATACTCCTCGCGCAACGTCTTTTCAAGCTGTAATAACCGCGTGCGGTTGGTCACTAACTCCCCGACCAGATTCATCAGCGTATCGAGTCGGTCTACACTGATGCGCACCGTTTTGTCCATACTCAACTCAACATCAGTAGTCGTAGGCGCGAGCGCGTTTTTGCTCTCTTGGTATGGGGATATATGCCACTCTCCAAGCTCAGAAACGTCGCTTAATACTTCTTCTACGGCTTGCGAGTCGTTTTTAGTAGCCAGCACAACCCACAACTTGCCCGCGTGGTGGTCTTTGGACAACTCCGGGGTCATGGGAGATTGCGCGACGATTTGCCCCACTTCTGCCAGTGCCATAGCCGCCTGTAACAGCCGCGCGGCGGGCGCGAAGGCGTCCGCGCTGACGATGATTTCTATTTCTAAAATTTTTTGAGTCTGGTCGCGATAGCGTTTTATTTCGGCAAGTTGTTTCGCGTTTAACTGTCGCGATGCTATAGTATTCTTTTTTTGATTCTCCGCCGTGACTTGCCCATTTTCCGCCAAACCGCGAAGTTGCTCCAGCGCGGCATCTGTATTCGCGCCGCTCGGCTCCCCACTGATGATTTCGTCGCGCAGCAATTTTAGAATGTCAATAACGCCGAATAGTTGGTCAACTATCTCTGATGAGATGGTCAGCTCCGCGTGCCGCATGGCGTCGAAGACGGTCTCTAGCGCGTGAGTCAAGTCCGCCATGCGGTGGTGTCCCACCGTGCCCGCCAGTGCCTTGAGCGTATGCGCGGCGCGAAAGACCGAGTTGAGCGTCTCCGCGTCGGCGGATTGCTCCAACCGCAGAATGCCCGTCTCCATCATTTGCAGACGCTCGTTGACATCTTCGAGAAATATCTCTATTTCGTCGGCTTCAATATCGAAAGTTAATTTTTTATCCATCGCGTTTTATTTGAGCAGAAAACATTCGAGTAGCGGTTAAATGATTATGATTCAACCACAAAGAGCACAAAGAACACTAAGACAACTTATGCTCCAAATGATAACTTTTGACCGCGTATGAATATTATTGAGAAGAATACTTTGTGGTTAAATAATTATACTACTGTTCCCTATCACTTATTTCTTTACTACTACCAAAATTCGCGTTAATCAGTATCATCCTCAGTCTCTTCTCCCTGCTCCCTAAGTGCCTGTTGCTCCTCCAGCGAAAAGACGCGGTCTAAATCAAGCAAAATCACCAGCTTCTCCTCCA
>CAZSIG010000056.1:0-12225 GCA_964606195.1 uncultured Anaerolineales bacterium | reverse complement strand
TCTTTCATGTTACTCTCCGCGTCCTCTGCGCCCTCGGCGGTGAAATTATTGTGAACTTGCGTAAGTCCTGCTCCAGTATTTCTCATAGATTTTCTGCTGAGTTGGAATTTCCCAGACTTCCGAAGTTTCGGAAAACTTCGGAAGTCTATAGCGCGGAACTTAATTTCGCGAGGCGATGTTTTGGGCATCTGCCTCTACCTTCGCGGCGAAATCAGCGATGACGTTCTGGTGCATCTCCTCGACCTTTTCGATGCCGAAATCGCGCACCATTCTTATCGCGGTATCCATCGTTTGCAATCTGGCGCGCAGGTAAATTGCTTTCTCGCGGTCGGTCTCCGCTTCGGGTAATTCTTCTAAGATTTGTGTCAGTTTATCCATTATCGCTCCCTTCATCATGATAACATACCGCGTTGGATTGTAGCGTAATTTCATGTTTGTGTCAAGACGTTTGTAAAACCGTCAAATCTTGGCGCGGCGCGATTTGACAGATGATAGAGAGCGTGTTATAATTTCTAAAGTTTAGAATATCTGATATTTGTGCGAGAGGACGAGGTTGTATGTTCTATAACCGCGACGCGGGTATCAACTATATCAAGGCGCGTGATGGGCAGCGGTGTTACGGCATGGGACTGGGGATCATCATCCTCGACGATGTCTATCCCGGATTTCCCGGAGATGTGCGCAACGCGAGCGCGTACCCGTTTCCCATTCAGTATGAAGTTGCTGAAGGGGTCGATATTCACGCCTTGATTTGGGAGGAGGATAAATCGCCATGTTTGGCGCCGGTTAAGCGCGCCGCGCAGAAATTGGAGCGCATGGGCTGCCGTGCCGTCGCGGCGGAGTGCGGTTATTTCGCCTATTTTCAAGAGGAAATCGCCGCGTGTGTCAATGTGCCGGTATTTATGTCGAGTTTGTTGCAAGTTCCTTGGGCACAGCGGCTAATCAGTCCAAATAAGGTCGTCGGTATTCTGGTAGCCAGAGAAGAATTTCTGCTGGATAGACATTTACAGGCTGTAGGGATTGAGTTGGGGAGTAATTATGTCATAGCTGGCGCGCAGGATGAGGGGCGTTGCCCAGAGTTTGATCATCTATGGGAGCCGAATAAGCGCACTAAGCCCCCCGCGGCGTATTACGATAAAGCGGAGCGCGATTTCGTCGCGGTCGCGGTAGATTTTTACAAAGCTCATGCCAACATGGGCGCGCTAGTATTGGAGTGTACCGGGTTTCAGCCCTTCGCCCGCGCGGTGCAGCGCGAGATAGATATTCCCATATTCAGTTGGGGAACTTTGTTAGATTATGCCTATTCGATAGCTGTGCACCGCGACTATTACGGGCATGTTTGATAATTGATAAATAACTTCGTTTGCATAGCTCTAACACTTGTGTTATAATAATTAACTGTGAGTGAAATGGCTCAAATTTGAGCGTTTTTATTGTGTTTAGGTGGGTGGTTTTTGTACAACATTTCTCGATAATACATAGATTGTGAAAATATAAAGACCCACGAATATATAAGGAGGAGGATAGATGGAGATTATAAAGAAGAACGACAGAAAAGAGGCGCACCCTTACATCCCTGAATTGAAGGATTTGTATCAGAAGGGGCGAATTACCCGCCGCGAGTTTTTGCGCAACGCGGTGTTACTGGGAATGACATTTGGGGCAGCCACCGCGTTTGTGACGTCCTGTGCGCAACCGACGCCAACACCCGCACCGACCGCGACTCCTGTACCGGAGGAGCCGACTACACCACCGGAGCCGACCGCGACGCCGAAACCGAAGGGACCGGCGTATGGTGGTACGTTGACCATTGCTACTCGTGTACAGCGTGTTGACCACCCGGCGCGGTTCTCCTGGATTGAGGCAGCGAATGCTTGGCGGCAGGTCGCGGAATATCTGACCTACACCGATTACGACAACATCACCCATCCGTGGTTGTTGGAGAAATGGGAAGCTAATGAGGACGTGACGGAATGGACGCTATACCTGCGCAAGGGGATTAAATTCAACGATGGTTCTGAGCTTACCGCGGACGATGTGGTGTTCAATTTCGAGCAGTGGTTCGATGATGAAGTTGGATCATCGATGAAGGGACTGCTGGGCGCGTATATGTCAATGGAGAGTGTGGAGAAGGTAGACGACTATACTATTAAGTTGCACCTCGACGCGGCGCAGATTGGCGTGCCGGAACATCTGTTCCACTATCCCGCGCTGATTATGCCCAAAACCTTTGAGGGTGATTTGACCAAGCAGCCGATTGGTACTGGTCCGTTCTTGTTGGAGGACTACGTAGAGACTGAGCGTGCCACTTTCGTGCGTCGCGAAGATTATTGGAAGAAAGCAGAGAATGGCGACCAGTTACCGTATCTTGACAAGATAGTTTATCTCGATTTGGGTGAGGAGGAGGCGGCGCGTATCGCGGCGTTGCAGGGTGGACAGGTAGACAATATCTTCAACCCCTCGCCGGAGATCTGGCAGGCTACTAAGGATCTGGATGGTATAACTATGTACTCAACGCCGACCGCGCAGACTTTCTTAGTTCGAATGCGAGTAGATGTGGAGCCGTGGAGCGATAATCGCGTGCGAACCGCGCTGAAGAAATGTATAAATCGGCAGAAAGCGCTTGATTTGGCATACTTTGGTGAGGGAGTATTGGCACATGACACACACGTTTCACCGGTACATCCCGCGTACTGCGAGAAGCCAATTCCGGAGTATGATCCAGAGGGCGCGAAGGCGTTGTTGGCAGAGGCGGGCTATCCCGATGGCATCGAGGCTGAGTTGGCTACGCAGGAAGCGCGTGCAGAACCGGCATTGGCGCAGGCTTTGAAGGAGACGGCTGCGGCGGGTGGCTTTAATATCACTCTCAACATCATGCCCTCCGCGCAGTATTGGGATGTCTGGACGGAAGTACCGTTAGGGATCACCATCTGGGCACACCGTTCATTGGGCACGATGGTGCTACCGTTGGCTTATACCGCGGATGAGAATGGTGAACCTGGGGCGTGGAACGAGACCCGCTGGGTAGATGAGGAATTCAGCAAACTGCTCAAAGAGGCAGAGAGTACGCTGGATGTTGAGGAACGCCGCGAGATCATGTGCAAGCTGGAAGATATCCAGATGGAACGCGGCTCGGTGGGTATCGCTTTCTGGACCAACGTCTGGAACGGAGTAAACAGTAAATTCCAGAACATTGCCGCACACCCCACTAACTATGATATTCTCCACAATGTGTGGTACGATCCGGAAGCGTAAAGTATAGTAGAATCGGTGAACCTTCCCGCGATATACCCTGTCGCGGGAAGGTTTTTATTCAAGTTTAGTAGTTTAGGAATGAGCTTAAATAACTTAGATAAATTATTTATAGAGCATTCCGTAATTTAGCAAGGATAAGTTTATGGCTAGATACATAGTTCGACGCCTGGGCTTCATGTTGCTAACAATGTTTCTCGTCTCAATAGCTATCTTCTTGGTGGCGGAGGTCGCGCCCGGTGATGTGGCGCGGCATATCTTAGGACAGTTCGCGACGCCGGAACAGGTAGAACTGATGCGTGACCAGATGGGCTTAGACGAGCCGATATATGTTCGCTATGTGGATTGGCTGATCGGTAATGATTGGCGATTGCGCGGTTTGGTCGACATGCCGCTCAGGATGACTAAGATCAGTGAAAACGACCAACCCGGTTGGTGGGCAGTGGCAGATGATGGCACGCTCAAGCAATGGAAGATGAAAAAAGGAGAAGGACTACTCGAGATTTCGGTTACTCCCGATGGCGAGAAGGTCACGACGCCCTTCGATGATTGGGAAGTCGATGAGACCGGACAAGAATACTTTTGGGGTGTGGATACCGCGAATCATGTAGTATTATGGCACAAGGGAGCCGAGACGCAAAAGACCGCGGCAGCCGCCGCGGGGCGCACGATGACCGAATCGAGCGGTGAGGATTATTATCCACTCCGCAAAGGATTGCTACGCGGCGACCCCGGTGTTTCCACGCGCACGGCGCGTCCGGTCGGACCAACGCTGGTGAGGCGGTTGCGTAACTCGCTCACCCTTGCAGGAATCGCCTTCCTGTTCATCATGCCGATCGCGCTGGTATTAGGAATTTTGGCTGGTTTGCGCGAAGGCAGCACGCTAGATCGCGTAATCTCCATCGGTAGTTTGGTTACTACCTCTATCCCCGAGTTCGCCAGCGGTGTTTTCTTGATTCTGATCTTCGTCTCCTGGCTCAAGCTGCTCCCCGGCGCGGCGATATTCGTCGATGACTCCGCGCCCTGGACACAGCCCAAATTGCTGGTCTTACCGGTAATGACCCTTACCCTAGTGGAGGTGGGGTATGTGGCGCGTATGACACGGGCAAGTATGGTTGAGGTAATGAACGCGCCATATATTCGCACCGCGTATCTCAAAGGGCTGCCTTATTGGCGAATCGTTATCAGACACGCCCTACGTAACGCGCTGATGGCGCCGATCACGGTGATCATGCTCCACGTAAACTGGCTCGTTGGCGGTATCGTGGTAGTAGAGTCGGTGTTCGGCTATCCGGGGCTGGGGATGTATATATTGGACTCCGCATTGTTTAAGGACATGAACGCTATTGAAGCAGCGGCGATGGTCATGGTAGTTATCGCAGTTGGCACCCAGTTAGTCGCTGATATTATTTACACTTTCCTGAACCCGCGTATTAGATATACTTAGCGTAGAACGCGACGTATTTGGGAGAAAGTGTACAACGTTGGAAGAGTGAAGTATGAGTAACAAAAAGAAGAGAACAGGTGAAGAGATAGAACGCAATCCGTTGCGGCGCGCCTGGAACAATTTCTCGGTAGTGTTTCGCTCCCCCGTCGCGGTGGTGGGTTTGGCTATCGTCGCGTTTTGGGTATTTGTGGCTGTATTTGCCCCTATAGTCTCGCCTCACGACCCATTAGCCCAAGACTCAAGCGCGATGAACCAGGGGCCAAGCGCGACGTACCCTCTGGGTACAGATAACATGGGGCGCGATATTCTATCGCGATTAGCTTACGGCAGCCGTACTATTTTGCTCCTGGCACCGATAGCGGTATTCTGCTCCGTAGCTGTTGGCACATTTTTAGGACTAGTGGGAGGTTATTTTGGTGGAGTGATCGACGAGATCGTGATGCGGATTTTAGACGCGATTATGGCGTTCCCCGTCATCTTGTTGTATTTGATCATCATCTCCGCGATAGGGCCCTCCGCGTTCAATGTGATCATCGCCATCACCTTTGTAGGATCACCGGGAGTGGCGCGGCTCGTCCGTAGCTTGACGCTGGACATCCGTACGCGCGATTACATTCGCGCCGCAGAGACGCGCGGTGAGAATCCGTTCTATATCATGTTTATAGAGATTTTACCCAACGCGCGTGGTCCTCTCATTATTGACTCGTTGCTGCGCGTGGGGTACGCGATATTTGCCATAGGTACCTTGGGATTCTTGGGACTGGGGCTTCCGCCGCCAACGCCCGACTGGGGAGGTATGGTCAGCGAAGCGCGTAAGTTCATCTGGACCAATCCCAATGGGATACTTTGGCCCACTTTAGCGATTTCTAGTTTGGTGGTAGGCTTGAACCTCTTCGCGGATGGTTTGCGCGAGGAGACTACGAGATACCAATAATTAGTCTAGCGAGGTTGTTCAATGACTGAGCAAATTCCTGTGGCAACATTGCATCCCTTTATGCGGATGCTGTCGGATGAACAGATTAAGGCGATTCACCATACCACTTTGGACATTTTATCGCGGACCGGTATCGTGATGAAGAACGAGCAAGCGCGCGAATTGCTGCTCGACGCGGGCGCTTGGGAATCGGATGGACGTATCAAGATTCCCGATTACATGATTATGGATGCTATAGCGTCGGCGCCACCGCGTATTGCCATGCACAACCAGTTGGGAGAACTGACTATGCCTTTGGAAGAGGGCAAGGTGTTCTTCGGTCCTGGTTCCGACTGTAACTATACCATAGATTTGGAAACCGGCGAACGGCGTAAAGCTACGGCTGCCGATGTTCAGCGCATAGCGCGGCTTTGCGATGGACTAGAGCAGATGGATTTCATCATGGGAATGGGCGTCCCTTCGGATGTGCCCCCCATGGACCATTACCTTCATAGTTTCATCAATATGCTTCGCGGTTCCAACAAGCCATTTTTGTATACCGCTAATCATCGCGCTGACATGGAAGATATGTATCAAATAGCCTGCGCGGTGGCGGGAGGTGAAACAGCGCTGCGCGAGAAGCCATTCCTGCTACTTTACTCCGAGCCTATCTCACCGTTGCTTTTCAACGATGAGTCGGTGGACAAGATATTGTTCTGCGCGGAGAAGGGTATCCCAACCAATTACGCGCCGTCGCCCAACACGGGCGGAGGTGGAACCATCACTTTGGCTGGCGCTTTGGCGCTGGGTAACGCGGAGTGCTTGGTCGGGCTGTTATTGACGCAGTTAGTGCGCCCCGGTACCCCTTTCTTGTACAGCATGAACACCGCCGCGATGGATATGAAATCTGCCATCGTCAGCTACGGCGCGCCCGAATGGCCGGCGGGGATGGCGGCATGGTGTGACATTGCGCGGTATTATGACTTACCGATGTGGGGCGCGGCTGGCGCTACAGATAGCAAGGTCGTCGATGCCCAAGCGGGTATCGAGGCAACCGTGACGATAATGACCGCGTTTTTAACCCGATGCAATCTGCTCCATGATGTGGGATATATCGAGTATGGCTCGACCTCTTCTATGGAGATGTTAGTGATATGCGATGAGATAATTCGCGATGTCCGTTTCGTCATGGAAGGCGTAGAGGTTAGCGAACGCACGTTGGCTCGCGACGCCATTCACCAGGTCACACCGGGGAGCGGTTTCTTGGCTGAAGATCACACTTTGGATAACTGGAAATGGGCACAATGGCGCCCCGATGTGATTGACCGTTCGCGGTATGACCGCTGGGTAAAGCGTGGTAGTATGGATATGACTGCCAGAGCCAACGCGAAGGCGCGAAAGATATTGGCTGAGCATGAAGTGGCTCCATTGTCAGAGACGGTCGAGGAAGTAATTACTGAAGTGCTGGCTAGACGCGAGTAGTTAGTAGATTTGAAATGATAATGGTAGCGGTCGATTGGGCAACTTTTGATCGCTACCTGATGCTACAACCAGAACGTTGTAGCTTTTATGAGAGAGAGGTTTAACCAATATGCAACAACCACGTAACATGCCGATTTTGAGAGTAGGAGATTTAGCGATAAGTTACGAGACGCGTTATGGTGATGTGGATGCCGTGCGCGGAGTCTCTTTCGAGATAAACAGAGGAGAGACGCTGGGAATCGTGGGCGAATCTGGTTGTGGCAAGAGTACTATCGCCTTTGGACTCGTCAATTTCTTGGGGCGCAATGGCAAAATCAAAGAGGGACACATCAATTTTCAGGGACAAGATTTGGTAGGACGTTCGCAGGAAGAGCTGCGCAAACTGCGCGGTGACCGCGTCGCGATGGTCTATCAAGACCCGATGCAGGCGCTCAATCCCTCTATGGTTATTGGCGACCAAATGAACGAGGTGTTAATCGTACACCGCGGTATGAAGAAGCAAGAAGCTACAGAACGGTGCATCAAGATGCTGGAGCGGGTTTACATGCCCGACCCCGCTAACGTAATCCGCCGCTATCCGCACCAAATCTCCGGTGGGCAGCAACAGCGTGTGGTCATCGCGATGGCGTTACTTAACGACCCCGCGTTGCTGGTTATGGACGAGCCGACTACCGCGCTTGATGTAACCGTGGAGGCGGCGGTGCTCGACCTGATCGCGGGATTACAGCGTGATTTCGACACCGCGATCATGTACATCAGCCACAACTTAGGCGTAATCGCCCGCGTATCCAAACGCGTAGCGGTTATGTACGCTGGGGAGATGGTAGAACGCTCTACGGTAGAGGAGATATTCTTGAAACCGTATCATCCTTACACTCAAGGGTTGATGCGGTGCGTGCCGCGCTTGGGTATGGATAAGCGCAGTAGTTATTTATATCCCATTCGCGGTCGTGTACCCTCGCCCAGCAACTTGCCGCCGGGGTGTGTCTTCGAACCGCGCTGTGATTATGCGCGTAAAAAATGTAGCACAAGCCGTCCACCACTGCGCGAAGTAGAGTCAGAACACTGGGCGCGGTGCTTCTTCGCGGAAGAGATCGCCAAGCAAACCTGGAAACCACCAGCGGATATGTTACCGGATCTGTCAGGACTTCAGAAAGAAGCCGCGGAGACCGTCTTTTACGCGAGAAATGCCAAGACTTACTACGAAGCACCATCTAAAGAACTGTTTGGTGGCGAAAAACAATATGTCAAAGCGGTGGATGATGTCAACATTGAGGTAGAACATGGTCAGGCGGTGGGCATCGTAGGCGAATCCGGGTGTGGCAAAAGCACCTTTGTTAAGACGATCATTGGCATGGAGAAGGCAACCGGGGGAGAGTTTGAGTTCATGGGTGTGGATGTATCGGAGCCGGTTTCCAAACGCGCGATGGAGACTATTAGAGAATTACAGATGGTTTTCCAGAACCCCGACTCTACACTAAATCCATCGTTCACCGTAGGCGCGCAAATCAGCCGCCCGCTACGCTTATTCAAAACCGTGCCGCCGGACCAAATTTACGATGAGGTAATTCGCCTCTTGGATATGATGAGGCTGGGGGAGCGGTATTATAATCGGCTATCGCGGCAGCTTAGCGGTGGTGAGAAGCAGCGCGTGGGTATCGCCCGTGCCATTGCTGGACGCCCGGAGTTGGTACTCTGTGATGAGCCGGTTTCCGCGTTGGACGTTTCCGTACAAGCCGCGGTGTTGAATCTGCTGATGGAAATTCAAAGCGATTTGGGCACGACGATGGTTTTCATCGCCCACGACTTGAGCGTAGTGCGCTTCTTCTGTGATGTCATCGCGGTGATGTATCTGGGCAAGTTTATGGAAGTTGGCCCCGCTGAGGCAATCTACGCGCCCCCCTATCATCCCTATACAGAGGCTCTACTATCCGCGGTACCTGTTCCTAATCCCAAGATAGAACAGAAACACATTCGCTTGAGTGGTTCAGTGCCCAGCGCGTTGGATCCCCCTAGTGGCTGTCGGTTCAATACGCGGTGCCCGCGCAAGCTCGGCGAGATTTGTGAACGCGAGGAACCACCTTGGCAGGATAATGGAGATGGTCATCGAATCTATTGCCACATTCCGCTGGAAGAACTGCGGAAAATGGATCCGGTGATAACTCAGCCTTAGGGCGTTATTGATGTGATGAGGAAATCCATAATATTGAGTGGAAGAGAGGTAATAAACTGATGCTGGTTAAAGACTTTATGACCAGACACCCCATGATGGTAGATCCGGACATGTCCGTCGCGGAGGCACAAAGCTATATGGCGGAGAACGATCTGCGGCATTTGCCCGTTGTAGGCGATGGCAAACGGCTATTGGGCTTGGTAACGCGGCAGAGTTTACTTGTGGACCCAAGCAAATTGGGGAGTCTGAATATTTGGGAGATTGCGCGATATTTGAACGAGCTTACCGTTAAAGACGCGATGATTAAGAAAGATGATTTGCACATCACAGAGCCTGACACGACCATAGAAGACGCGGCGCGCATTATGGTTGAGAATCGAGTAGGTTGTTTGCCGGTGGTTGAAGAGGGCGTTGTGGTGGGTATAATCACTGAAGTAGACATAATGACTCGTTTGATGGAGATGATGACAGTAGAAAACGTTCCCAGTGTGCGCGTTGTGGTGAGAATGCCTAACGTGAAGGGCGAAACCATAAAGTTGATGGACGCGATTAGCGCGCAGGATTGGGGAATACTCGGTTTCGGTGGTGTACCTTCTCCTAAAGAAGAAGGCAAATGGGACACAGTGGTTAGGATCAGAGACGTACCCAAAGAGGAAGTCATCGCGGCTTTAGAGAAGGTAGAAGGGCACGAAATCATAGACGTGCGTGAGACTAACTAGCGCGTTTCGATACTTAGATAGCGAAAAGCCGAGTTTTGCTAAAAAACTCGGCTTTTTTGTTGCAGAGATTGGAGTGACAAAGCAAGCTTTGTCATTAGGGAGTTACGCAGACCGCGTAGTAACTTACCGCAGAGAGCGCAGAGGACGCGAAGAGGGGCGAGAAAAAACTTTTTACTTGCGTACGCGGTCATAAACATTCATTAAAAGGTCATATTCGCGGTGCGCTCAAGAATTAACCAGAAAACTTTGCGCTCTCTGCGTCCTCGGTGGTAAAAATACGCTGAAGTTGCGTAAGTTCTAAGAGATATTTACAAACCGCGCAAATAAGTTATGCTCCGCTCCGCCGCGGTATCCGCATCGGGCTTCAGCCAGGTATCCCTGGAGATATTGTTGCTGATCAATCGCGAAGGACATGTCGCCCGCGTCAATGACATCGAGCACATCGGGGCTGAGGTCGAAGGTTGCCAATTTTTGCCCGCCACCGGCTGCCTTAATCGCGTCGAGCGCGGCGATGGCAATGTTCGGGTTGAGCATCAATACCGCGTCGACCTGTTCGAGAATGGGGCACAAATTTGCACCGATGAACACTGATTTTTTCTACGAAGACGAATGAATCAGGGAAGATCTGTGTCCCATGGGGTGCGTCGCGGTTTTACATATTCGGCTTAACTAAGATTTTGCCATCGGCGCGTTTGGTCGATTTCTTAATCGCTTCTACCGTCTGCTTCAGATTATACCGCGCGGTGATGAGGGGACTTAAATCCAAACGCCCCGAAGCGACTAATCGGATGACGTTGGGGAAGGTCTCATGCCCGGAGTGGCCTTGCGCGCCGTATGCCTGAGCGCGGCGCACCTGAAACGCCTCGAGATACATCGGCACACGCTGCGCGGCGCGCCCAATCTGTACTACCTTGCCGTTAATCGCCATTGCTTTCTCCATCTCAGGAATAGTCAAATGCGGCGCGCCCGCGGCTTCGACGTGGAAATCGAACCCCGCGCCGTCACTCAAATCCAGCAGCACATCACCCACGTTGACCTCGCGCGGGTCATAGGCGTAATCCGCGCCGACTTTCTTTGCCAGTTCGAGCCGCTGCGGGGAAATCTCGAAAGCGACGATTTTGCCTGCGCCTGCCGCCTTAGCCAAGCCCACCGCCGCTAACCCAATGGGACCCGTGCCGAAGACGCTGACGTAGTGCCCGGGGCGGAATCCACCCGCGCGCTCGAACATGCCATTATATGCCACGCAGGTTGGTTCAGTCACCGCGCCGACCTCGTAGGCTTTTTCCTCGTCGCCAAATTTCTCCGCGATGGCGTCGATCTTCCAGCAAAACTTCTCATCCACCGCGATGTAGTTGGCAAACGCGCCGGGGATGGTAAAACCAATTTCTTCCAGATTAGTACAGTGGTTGGGATAACCATTGCGGCAGGGAATACACCGCCCGCACCAAATCATCTCCTCGACCGTCACCATGTCACCTACTTTGAGCAATTCCGTCTCCGCGCCGACTTCCACGACCTTGCCGGAGAATTCGTGCCCTAGAATGGTGGGGAACTTCGTCAAGCCGGGGTAGAGAATGTAATTATCATCATCCGTCTCATAGAAGTGCATATCAGAGCCACAGACGCCGCAGGCTTGAATTTTTAATAACACGTCGCGCGGTCCCAGCTCGGGGTCAGACCAATCGCGGACTTCTAATGTGGGATTGCGCCAGATACTGTTGCCGGTGATCGCCTTGCCGGTCTCTTTTTCCCACTTTGATACTTGATAATCGGGTTTGGGGTCCCATTTCGCGTCTAATACTAAACCTTTCATTTTTGAAAAAATCATCCTCAATTAAATATTAATTTTTACACAGACTATGCAGGGTTTCCGCAAAGAGGCGCGGGGAATAACACTGCTTTTGGGAAGTTTGTTAAATTCGGTATTTGAGTGAACCGCGTAGTAACCCATCGCAGAGAGCGCGGAGTTTTTTAGGTAATTCTTTAGCGCGCCGCGAATATGCTTTTCAATGAATGTTTATGATCGCTTATGTTAGTAAAAATATTTTTTCTCTATCTCTGTTCCGCGCCCTCGGCGCTCTCTGCGGTTAATCAATATAGGACTTACGCAAGTTCATAATAATTTCACCGCCGCGGGCGCGGAGAGCGCAGAGTTTTCCGGATAGTTTTTTAGCGCGCCGCGCCTATGACTTTTAATGAACACTTATGATTGTTTATGACAAGCATAAAAAATCTCTCA
>CAZSIG010000055.1:0-12277 GCA_964606195.1 uncultured Anaerolineales bacterium | reverse complement strand
CTTACTAAACAAAATGGCGCGGGGAGGTGGAAAAAGATGAATGCCCCTTGCGCGGTTGTAATTTAGAGGCTTTTTGAAAATTCGTGGGGGGAGCTTAACACAAGTTTATTTTTTTGCCACTAATTGCACTAATTGGCGCGAATAAGCGGAACATTAGTGAAAATTCGTGAAATTAGTGGCAGATTTTTTCTTGCCCCTCCGAAATCCCAAAGACCCATTTAGATGACGCCGATTACTCATGGCTAAAATAAAACGTATTCGCACCGATTTAACCCTTATCGCGCTCCTCCTCGCGCTCAGCCTCCTATTCCACTGGCGCATCGTCACCCCCAAACTCATCGACCGCGGCGCGTTCCCGCCCGGCGATTTCGTCGAGCAGTTCTATGCCTTCGCCACCTACGAGTCGCAACAGCTCCGCGCCGGACATATCCCGCTGTGGAACCCCTACACCTTCAGCGGGCATCCTTTTCTTGCCGATGTGCAATCCGCGATATTCTACCCCGTCAGCCTACTGACCATCCTGCTCACCGCGTCGAAAGGCATCACCGTCTACGCGCTGGAGATCGAAGCGATCTTCCACTACTTCCTCGCCAGCGCGTTCACTTACCTGTTCGTGAAAGAGGTCACAAAAAGCCGCGCCGCCGCGCTTGTCTCCGCCGTCACCTTCGCGTATGGCGGCTACCTGACAGGCTATCCTCCTCTACAACTCGCAGTCCTCGAAACCGATGTCTGGCTCCCCCTGATCCTATTCTTTATCGCCCGCGCCGCGAGTCCCGCTTCACGTTTCACGTTTCACGTTTCACGTCTTACGCATTACGCCGCGGCGGGCTTCTTCTTCGGCGTCGCTATCCTCGCGGGACATCCCCAATCCGCGCTCTTCGTCGGCTACGTCGCGGTCGCCTATCTCATCTGGCGCGTTTGGCGAATATCGCGACGCGAAATCGTAGTAGCACTGCTGATTTTCGGCATCATCGCGGCGGGTATCTCCGCGATACAACTATTGCCCTCGTATGAGTTCATGCAGCTTTCCACGCGCACCGAATTGAGTTATGAGAAAGCGGGCGGCGGCTTGCCCATTCAGAATCCGCTCGAAATGCTGATGCCGAGTGTGCTGTTTACCATGTCCGGTTGGAACGTCGTCTACGCGGGCGTCTTGCCGCTGTTGTTGGCGATTTTCGCTCTTGCCCGCGCGACGCGGGCGCGCGTCTCCTGTAGAATTCCAAAGTCTTCGAGACTTCGGAAATCTGAGTATAATCAGGGCGTCGCGTTCTGGGGCATAACCGCGCTGATTGCCGGGCTGCTCGCGTGGGGCAAGAACGTATTTTTCTACGCCGCGTTCTACCTGCTCGTGCCGGGGTTCGCCCTCTTCCGCTCGTGGGAACGCTCGATTTTCGTGTTCAGCTTCGCGCTGGCGATACTCGCGGGCTACGGCGCGGCGGCGATGCTGCACGTGATGAATCGCGCCGAGAAACGTCACTTCGCGGGATTTTACCGCTTCGTGGCTCATTCGGGCTACTTCGCCATCGGACTAACCTTCGTCTTCTACGCGATTTGGGTCTACGAGTACTTCGGGCGCGGCGCGGCGTCGCGATTTCTGGCGGGCAAGGCGGTGATGTTCGCGGTGTTGTTATTGTTAGCACGCGTGATTTTCCAACTGCGCTTGAGCGGCGCGGCGCGGCGCAGTGTCATCGGCGCGGCGATGGTTGCACTCATCGTTTTCGACCTCTTCACCGCGAACTGGGAGACGAATTTCGTGGAGAAGCAGCCCGCGGAGCACGAACAGCTACCGGTTTTAGTACAGCAGATCCCGCGCGAAGACCGCCCATACCGCGTGTTCAACGAGTGGGAACTGCCGGGCAATTACGGTTGCCTCGCGAGGGTAGAGGATACGTGGGGCGCCAGCCCGCTCAAGTTGCAGCGCTACGAGGATTTTGTGAATAATCTCCCCGAGGCGCAGTTATGGCGACTGCTGAACGTGAAGTATGTACTGACCTGGCGCGAAGGTGGCGCGCTGCCTCTGGCGAGTCAGGTGATTTATCAAGAGACGAAAGCGGAGGAAGACAAAAGAGTTTATCTGCACAAGCTGATTGACGTTTACCCCCGCGCCTACGTGGTGCATCAGGTTGATGTCATTCCCAATGACACAGAGCAGTTGCAGCGTTTATCGGATCCGAATTTTAATCCGTTGGAGCGCGCGGTCGTGAGTCGCGATTTGGGCATCCCGAACGCCGCGCAGGTCAATTCGAGCGCGCAAATCGTCGAACGCCGCGCGGAACGGATGGTGATAGAGGTTGACGCCGCGGCTGACGGGCTGCTGGTCTTAAGCGAACTGTATTACCCCGGCTGGCAAGCGCGTGTGGATGGTCGAAAAACAGAGATTATACAGGCGAATTATGTGCTTCGCGCAGTCCCCATCACCGCAGGAAAACACCGCGTCGAGGTGTGGTTCGCGCCGCTGTCGGTCACGCTCGGCGCGATTATCTCCATCTTGACCGTAATTTTATTCCTCACGGTGATATTCAGACCTGACAGGTTTTTGAAACTTGTTAGGTCTGCCGATGCCTAAACGTGTCTCCTTTTTGTGACAAACCCAACCTTGTGGTATACTAAACACACTCGTAAAGGGTGCGCCTACGATTCCAAAACCGCGCGGTGCGCGGTAGACACCTGACAATGAGAGAATTCTACCGCAGGCGTGATGCCTGCGCCAATGTTTGGAGGTGAAAAATGTCGTTTCCCACACCATTTTACCGTTGGAGACCGCATCCCTGGCACGGCCTTGAGGTTGGTCCGAATCCCCCGCGCCTTGTACATGCTTATATTGAGATCACTCCCTTCGATTTGGTAAAGTATGAAGTTGATAAGGCTACTGGTTATATTCGCGTCGATCGTCCGCAGCGTACATCTTCGCAGCCGCCTACACTTTACGGATTCATTCCGCGCACCTATTGCAGCAAAAGAGTCGGCGCGCTCAGTCCCAAGGCGGTGCGCGGCGATGGCGATCCGCTCGATATTTGCGTCGTCAGCGAGCGGCCGGTATCGCGGTCAGAGGTAATCGCCAATGCCATAGTGGTTGGTGGCTTACAAGTGATTGACCGGGGCGAGGCTGATGATAAGATCATCGCGGTTTTGGAGAACGATAACTTTTGGGGCGATGTTAAGAACATCTCGGAACTGCCCGCTTTGTTGGTCGAGCGGCTGCGGCACTACTTCAGTACTTACAAACTTACGCTAGATGGCGAGGCGAAGATCACTATTGAGAAGGTGTTCGATTGCGATCACGCGTTAAAAGTGGTACAAGCGGCGATTGAGGATTACGAGGAGGATTTTGGCAGTTGATGACCTGCCATATCGCGGCGCGGCGCGAGAGTGAGTTATTGAAAGGTCTCGTCTTTTTTAGATTTCGAGAGGATGCGAGGAAGAATCTGCCACTAATTGCACGAATTTTCACTAATTTTCTGGTTTTTTGTACCGATGGCGCTAGTTCAGTTGGATTTGAGTTTCTCTGCCCATGCTCCTAGCCCTCGTCCGCGAGGGCGAAATGACGGTGAAATGGGCTTAAACGCCCCCGCGGACGGGGGCTTAGAGCGGTGCGACGAGGTATCCAATTTAACTGAACCAATCCTGTACCGATTAGCGTAATTAGTGGCAAAAAACAGCCGCGTGTTAAATTGCCTTCGTGAATTTTTAAAGAGTCATCGAAAGGAGAGAGATTTTGAAACACATAGGAACTATTTTGTTGAGCATTTGGCTAATCGCGACAGGCTTGCTATCCCTGTTAAGTATCACTTTTCCCAATCAGGGCTTGATAATGGCGATATTGGCTATCGCCGCGGGGGTTATGCTTCTGTTAGAGCGCAGATTAGCCGGACAAGAGAGGATCGGCGCGAAGTTGACCGATAATCTGGGCATGGTGCTGTTGAGCATTTGGCTGATCGCGACGGGCGTATTGCCGTTGTTTGGCATCAGTTTTCCCAATAGCGCGGTGATCTTAGATTTGTTGGCGATCATCGCGGGAGTTTTGTTGTTGTTACGTAGGTAGGAGAATAGGACGCGAATAAACGCGGGTTTTCTGGTTTCAAGGGCATGTAATCCGCGCTAATCTACATTCAAAAAGACTTGTCGGTCAACCAAATACGCGGGCAGGGCTTTTGCCCGCTCGCTTTATTTTTGTTCGATATGGAGGAAAACGAAATGGATAACAAGATTTTAGTAACTTATGCGACCTGGACTGGCTCGACGCGCGGGGTAGCGGAGGCTATCGGCGAAGCGCTGCGCGGCGGTGACGTGACGGTTGATATACGTCCGACGAAGGAGGTGAACGATGTTAGCCCCTACCGCGCCGTCGTGATGGGCAGCGCGATTCGCGCTGGCAAGCTGCACTCCGACGCCTTGAAATTTTTGGATAAATACAAAGCCGCATTGAGCGAGATGCCTGTAGCTTATTTCGTCGTCTGTTTGACGATGAAAGAACCGACAGAGGAGAATCGTGCCGAAGCTGAAGCCTATCTGGACGCGGCGCGTCAGAAGGCTCCGCAGGTGCAGCCGGTGGACGTGGGGCTTTTCGCGGGGGCATTGGACTACAAAAAGCTTTCTCTACCGATGAGATGGATTATGAAATTGATGAAAACTCCGGAGGAAGATTTTCGCAACTGGGAGCGGATTCGGGAGTGGGCTAACGGCATTCGCCCCGCGCTATTGGGCGAATAACAGTGTGTCGCGTGCAGACTTTCTATAGTACGTTGACCTCATTTGCGTTCGGCGCGGTGGCTATCGTCTGGCAGAATATGGAAGGCGCGAAAAGAGTTCGGCGTATATTTCTGTCTGATGAACAAATATCTGCCGAGGATCGCGTGCATAAAGACTTTGGCGCAGCCAGACAGCTATCATGCTCGGCAATCGCGAACCTCAGTGAGAGAATCCAGAAGTTCCTCGCGAGTGAAACTATCGACTTCGATCTGAGTATCATTGCTCTCGACGATTGTTCCGCGTTTCAGCGCAAAGTTCTACTGGCAGAACGAGGGATTCCGCGTGGTTGGGTCAGCACCTATGGCAAGATCGCGGTACATTTGGGCGTTCCTAATGGGGCGCGGGCGGTGGGCAACGCGCTGGCGCGTAACCCGTTTCCTATTGTTATCCCTTGCCACCGCGCTATTAGGTCAAACGGAGAACTGGGCGGGTTTCAAGGAGGCTTGAATATGAAACGCGCCCTGTTAGAATTTGAAGGTGTGGAGTTTTCGCCTTCAGGCAAAGTGTTGATGAGGAAGGTCTTTTATTGATGATGCTTTGAGAATTCGCGCGGTCAACTTATCACAGGCTGATTTCTTGCCACTAATTGCACGAATTTTCACTAATTTGGGACTTATGTAATTTCGCTGTGTTTTTACCGCCGAGAACGCGGAGAGCACAGATTAAGTAGGGGCAAACCTATGTGTTTGCCCCTATTTAATCCTCCACCATCAATTTATACCCATAACCGCGCACTGTCACGATGAAGCGCGGCGATTCCGCGTCGTCGCCCATGCGCGCCCGCAGGCGGCTGACCATTTTATCGATGCTATAATCGTAGACTTCACCCTCGCACTCCGGCCAGACGCGCCGCGCGATCTCATCTTTGCTGCAAGCCTCGCCTTGCCGCTCCCACAGATAGAGTAACAGTTCGAATTGCTTCGCGGTCAGCGGTGGCTCAAGCTGTGTGCTGTCTATCCATACCTCGCGGGCTGCCTCATCCACGATTAGCCCGTTTTGGCAAATGCCGGGCACGATGGGCATTGTTTCGGTGATGATGGTATCCTGAAAAGTGAATGCCGTATCTCCGACCTGTAATTTTTGTCGATCGAGCAACGGCGTCTCGCCTAACACCAGTTCGTCATCGAGGTATGTGCCGTTCTTACTATCCAAGTCGCGAACATAGTAACGTCCTCCGCGTTTGGTGATTTGTGCGTGATGCCGCGACGCGTAGCCGTCGTCCACCACGATATCGTTGTCCTCCACGCGCCCTAGCGTGATTATCTCCTTGTCTAGTATAATTTGATCCCCTCTGTTTCGGCCTGTTTCTACTAATAATCTTGCCGGTTGAGCCATAATAGTTTTCTCCCAAAAAGTACTGCCTGTTATGTCTTAGTCGGTATAGTAAAACAAAATTGTGCGCCGCCGCTGGGACGATTTTCTACCCAAATACGTCCGCCATGTGCCTCTACCCACTGCCGCGCTATCGCTAGTCCCAACCCTGCGCCGCCCCCGCGTGCCTTATCCCCTTTATAAAACCGATCGAAAATGTAAGGTAAATCGTCGGGCGCGATGCCTGAGCCGGTATCAGCGACGCATATTTGTATCATCTCTTTGTCTGTCTGAAAACGAACCTCGACACTTCCCCCGCGCGGGGTATGACGCAACGCGTTGCTAACCAAATTTGCCAGGACTTGCCGAATACGCGCAGCATCGATATTCAATATAAGTTTGGGCGCGTTATGCTTTGGATAAACGGCATTCAAGTTTACCTCATGCTCGGCAGCCTGCGGACGGAAGTTGTTGACCACAGTTTCTCCCAATTTGATTATGTCGGTGGGGGCGCGGTTTAACTTGGTCTGTCCGGCATCAGCCCATGCCAGTTCGCGCAAGTCATCTACGAGATGGACGAGTTGAAGTGTCTCGTCGTGTATCGACGCGACCTGCTCCGCGTTCATTGGGAATATGCCATCGAGTAGGGCTTCGAGCTGCCCCTGTATCACACTAATCGGCGTGCGTAATTCGTGCGCGATGTCAGACATTAGACGCTTGCGCCACTTATCTTGTTCCGCCAAAACCGCCGCCATTTGATTAAACGCGCTGCCCAACTCCCCGATCTCATCTTGCGCGACGACCTCCACCCGTTGCGTGAAATCACCCTGTTCCATTCGGCGCACCGCGGCGGTGAGAGCGCGCAGCGGCGCGGTGAGTTGCTGGGCGAGCAGTATTCCCAAGATTATCCCCACAAAACCGGTGATAATTCCCGCGCGTAGCAATGACTGATCCATACGTTCTAAATACTCTTGCTGAAGTTGACTCCAGCGTCCGATCTGCGGATTGAGAGTCAACAAATACCCCACAGTAGCATCATTTACAGTCAAGGGAAGTGCCACCGCACGCTCGCGCATATCGAGAGCGGTATTACCGCGCTCGTGGCGTGAATCCCACACGACTTGCCATTCTGCGTCGGCGAGAACAATGTGGGTTTCCGGCGGCAGGACATCCCATTCAGCAAAAGTAATAGCTCCGGCGTTAGCAGAAGGCGATTCGGGTGGTTGGGGCGCGGTGGCTTGCGGCTGTGGCTGGCGACCGTGGCGCGGGGCGCGGTTTTCCGCTAGAGGGAGCTGGTAAGCAGGAACAGCCAGAAGCTGTTCGATGTTGTCCCAACTGCCCACGCGTTGGTAATATCGTTCTAAACGCAGGCGCACTAAGGCAGTACGTTGCACGACATCGCGCTGCACGAATTTCGCGAATTCGCGCGTTGTCGCCCGCCGTACAAGCACCGCGACGAGCGTAACGGTGATAATCGTGCCGATCAGCAACGCGCTGATGAGTTTAAATCTTAGGGTGTTCATGATTATGTCACACTCATTATATCATCATTATTTCAAATGGGCAACGAAAATAGGGCTCTACGCGGATTTGTGGGGTAGGGCAGGTTTCCATACCTGCCGTTGTGGCTGCTGATGATCTAGAACGGCGGCTAAGAATACCCCTACAGGTAGGCTTCGCGCAGCCGCCCTACGCAGGCATTACCCCCCGCGCGGTAGCACGATTTACGATAATCTACCCCACGAATCTGAGTTGACCCGAAAATAGAAGCCCCGCGTAAATGATAGCATCAGATCGTGAAGAAGTTGTGAAGGAATAATGTGAAAAGCGTGAACACGCGGGATGCCAAGCGTTTAATCGCAGAATCTCAACGGCAAAATTATTCTGTAGGACTTACGCAAAACCATACTACAACTCACCGCAGAGGACGCAGAGAACGCGGAGAAAAGCAAGAAGAAAAGATTTTCGCGTTCATATCCGGTCAAAACATGCGTTAAAAGGCATATTCGCGGCACCAAAGAAACCTATCCCCAAGCCTCCGCGTTCTCCGTGCTCTCTGCGGTGAAATTATTGTGAATTTACGTAAGTCTTGTTCTGATTGTTTTCGCAACGCGTTGCAGATTACATCAAATTCGCTTATAATTAGCGCGGAAAGGAGGAAAAGTTATGTTTGGAAATAATGAGAAAGCGATTATTGGCATGATCCACGTGCGCGCCCTGCCAGGGACGCCTATGCACGAGATGGAGATGGATGAGATTATCAACACGGCGCGTGAAGAAGCTGAGTTCTACCGCGATGTCGGATTGGACGCGATCATGATAGAGAATATGCACGATACCCCATACCTGTGCGGTTCAGTCGGACCAGAAATCGTCGCGGCGATGGCAGCGGTGGGATACGAGGTCAAACGCGTCACACAACAGATACCTTGCGGCGTACAGATTTTGGCTGCCGCGAACCGCGAGGCTATCGCGGTGGCAAAAGCCGCGGGATTGGACTTCGTCCGCGTAGAGGGCTTTGCCTTCGCTCACGTCGCCGATGAGGGGCTTATAGAGGGATGCGCGGGAGAATTGTTACGTTATCGGCGCGCCATAGCCGCACAAAATGTACAGGTTTTCGCTGATATCAAGAAGAAACACAGTTCTCACGCCTTGACGGCAGACGTGGATGTGGTAGAGATGGCGCGAGCAGTCGAATTCATGCACGGCGATGCCATTATTTTGACCGGGCCGCGCACGGGCGTCGAGCCAGATTTACCTGAAGTGCAAGAGGTGAAACAGCGCGTCGCACTGCCCATAATTCTGGGATCGGGTATCACTGTGGACAACATTCCCATCTTCTATAACTTTGCCGACGGATTCATCGTCGGTTCGGAATTCAAGCGCGATGGTTACTGGGCGAACGAGATCGACCACGACCGCGTATACGCGTTTTATCATAAGGTACAGAAGTTGCGCGGTAGTTGAAGAGTGGATAAACCTAACTAAGGAGACCGTAAAATATGAACATTTTAGTAGTTGGCGGCGCGGGGTACATCGGCAGCGTGGTGACGAACGAATTGCTGAAAACAGGAAATAATGTCGTAGTGTACGATAGCCTGGTGAAGGGACATCGCGCCGCGGTGCCCGCTGCCGCAATATTCGTCAAAGGCGATTTGGCTGACCGCGAGCATTTGAATGAAACGATAAAAGAACATGAGATCGAAGCCGCGTTGCATTTCGCCGCGTTTATCGAGGCGGGCGAATCAATGAAGGATCCTGGATTATTCTTCCGCAATAACGTGGCAAATACGATTAACCTGCTGGACGCGCTGATAGCCAACGACGTACCGAAAGTTGTTTTCTCGTCTACCGCGGCAGTCTACGGCGCGCCGGACAGGATGCCGATTACTGAGGATTTTCCTCTGACGCCGATTAACACCTATGGGCAGACCAAACTGATGGTGGAACAGATGCTGCACTGGTACAACGTCGTTCATGGACTGCGATATGCCGCGCTGCGTTACTTCAACGCCGCGGGCGCGGCGGGGGAACGTGGTGAAGACCACCATCCTGAGAGCCATCTTATTCCAATTGCGCTGCAGGTCGCGCTAGGACAACGCGAGCACATAAGCATATTCGGCACGGACTATGATACTCCAGATGGGACGTGTATTCGCGACTATATTCATATTTTGGATTTAGCTTCGGCGCATCTGTTAGCGCTACAGGCATTGGAAGACCGCGACCATGTAATATATAATCTCGGTAACGGAAAGGGGTTCAGCGTGCGGGAGGTTATAGAAGCGGCGCGGCGCGTGACCGGACATCCAATTCCTGCTATAGAATCGCCGCGCCGTCCGGGCGATATGGCGGTTTTGATTGCCGGTTCGCAGAAGATACAGCGCGAATTAGGATGGAAACCGCGTTACCCCGATCTGGATACCATCGTGGCACACGCATGGGAATGGCGCAGCGTGCATCCTAATGGTTATGATGATCAATAGTGATTAACTGCAGAGAGCGGAGAGGACGCGGAGAAGTGTAAGAGAAAATTTTTTGGGGCAACTCAGATTCGTGGGGTGATTTATGGTAAGCCGCGCTACCACGCGGGGGATAATGCCTGCGTAGGGCGGCTGCGCGAAGCCTACCCGTAGGGGTATTCCTAGCCGCCGTTCTAGATCATTATCACCCACAACGGCAGGTATGGAAACCTGCCCTACCCCACAAATCCGCGTAGAGCCAATTTTTTTCGTTGGCGTACGCGGTCATATCTATTCATAACAAGTCATATTTTCGGTGCGCTAAGAAACTGTTCAGAAAACTCTGCGCACTCCGCGTGCTCGGCGGTGAAATACACCGAAGTTGCGTAAGTCTTATAGCCAGTGCTATTTTGGAATATCTGTGCTCTCCGCGTCTCTGCGGTAAAACAATTGTGAAACTGAGTAAGCCTTTGAAGGGTCTTATGAAAGCTAGTTATACTTGTGATCTGCACATGCACACATATTATTCCGACGGACACGCTTCTCCCGCGGAGTTGGTGGAACACGCCGCGCGTATCGGTCTGGAAACCATCTCCATCACTGATCACGATAATGCAAATGGGGCGCGAGAAGCGCTACCCCTAGCTACGCGGTTGAATATCGAACTTATTCCCGGCATTGAACTTACTAGCCGCTGGGATCGCGCCGATTTCCCGCGCGGCGAGGCTAACGTCGATATGCTGGGTTACTTCGTGGACTTCGATGACGCGGGCTTTCAGGAGATAGAGCGGACTATGCGTGCCGACTTGGAGGAGCGGATCACTGACGGCTGCGCGCATCTCACCGCTGCGGGTTATCCCCTTACTTTGGAAGACGTGTACGCCGAGAACCCGCGCTATCCTTCCACTTTACATACTATTTTAGCGATGATACGCAAAGGATACGCGAAAGATTGGGATGAAGCGGTCGCGCTGTTTGACCGAGAATGGCTCAAAGTACGCCTGAGTGGGCTGACGACTTTTCAAGTTATAGAAGCGATTCACGCGGCGGGCGGCGTGGCGATATTGGCACATCCGGCGGTCATAAAATGTGAAGAAGAGCTGCTGCAAACCGCGCATATCAAAGAGTTGGTGGATGCCGGGCTGGATGGCTTGGAGGTTTATCACCATCGACTCGATGATCGGGCACAGGCGCATTTCTTGCACCTGGCGCGACAGTTCAATCTAGTGATCAGCGGCGGTTCCGATGAACATGGATGGCGCGTCCCCTTCGCGCGTATGGGCAGGCAGCCGGTGACGCCGAAGATAGTGGAGGCGATTCGGGTGCGAAGTGCGCGGTATCCGTAAGTGCAGGCGTGATGCCAGTATGCTGACTGCGCGAGTATCAAAATGATCATTTTTACCATTGACACGAAGTATAAAACATAGTATAATTACCCCAATACTAATAAACGAATGAATCAATTTCAAAAATCATTATAAATAAGTCTGTTAAGGAGATGTAATCTGTAATGAAGAAAGTAATGTTATACGCGTTGAGCACCTGCGGGTGGTGTAAAAAAACGAAGAATTTTCTGGATGACAACAATGTCGAATACGAATATGAATACGTAGACTTATTGAAAGGCGCGGAAAGAGAGAACATCATGCAAGAGGTGCAGAAATGGAACCCGCGACGCAGTTTTCCGACAGTCGTCGTCGATGACAAAGACGTAATTGTAGGCTTCAAGGTAGATGACCTGAAGGAGACGCTGGGGTTATGAGCGAACAGCAATCCCTGCAACAAAAACGCCCCGAAGCATGGGCGTTGTACCAACGTTTGAAAGATGAGGGCCGCGCCGCGGGGTACTATCTCAATCCCGATGTCGAATTCGTCCTCGATTTGATGGATGGACTGCTAACCAACGAGGAACGATACGGCTATTGGGCTTGCCCTTGCCGCTTGGCTGACGGAGAGCGCGAAAAAGATTTGGACATAATTTGCCCCTGCGACTACCGCGACCCAGACTTGGGCGAATACGGCGCGTGCTATTGCGCTCTATACGTCTCTGAAGAGATTGCCAATGGTGAAGTTGAGGTGCAACCGGTGCCGGAGCGGCGCGGTCAAACTCCAAAGGAAGAACACGAAGAGGAATTCGTCGGGTTCACGCGGCGCGGAATGCCGGTGTGGCGCTGTAAAGTATGCGGCTATTTGTGTGCGCGTCCCCAGCCGCCGCTTAAATGCCCTATCTGCAAAGTAGACCGCGACCGCTTTGA
>CAZSIG010000054.1:4327-12397 GCA_964606195.1 uncultured Anaerolineales bacterium | reverse complement strand
TTTTTTAAATTGCAATGTTTTCAGGTTCATAGTATAATCACAGAAAAGTCAACAGATTGCGGATGGAGCGGATTTATGTCCTCTCACAACCGCGTATCGATGGGGCTTTGGGAGATACGCGAAAAAAAGAGCATGTAGGGCGGCTTTCTTAGCCGCCGTTTGATGCACCCATCGCAACGGCAGATATGGAAACCTGCCCTACCAGAGCTGTACTGAAATAACCATTTGGAGGTGTCTTATGCCAATGAAAGATGTCTTAGGACTAATTTTGGGAGGTGGAGTAGGTACGCGATTATTCCCTCTTACCAAAGTACAAGCCAAACCATCCGTTCCGTTGGGCGGCAAGTATCGACTGATCGATATTCCCATTAGTAATTGTCTTAATTCTGGAATCACTAAGATTCAGCTATTAACTCAATTTAACTCCGCGTCGTTACATCAACATATTCATGAAACTTATAAGTTCGACGCTTTCTCGGAGGGTTTTGTACAAATTCTCGCCGCAGCGCGCACTTTACAGACCGACACATGGTATCAGGGAACCGCCGACGCGGTACGTAAACAGTTACGAGAGATACTAACAGTACGTCCTTCAGAGGTTCTAATCCTATCTGGAGATCATCTCTATCAAATGGATTACGGCGAGTTTGTTCACCTACATCGCGAAAGGGATGCCGACATAACAATTGCTGTTCAGCCGGTCTCAGAAGATGAGGCGGGGCGGTTCGGTATTTTGCAAACAGACGAACGCGGGCGCATCATATCTTTTAAGGAAAAACCGAAAACCCCCGAAGAACGAGCCGGGTTGGAGAGTGGAGAGGACCCCGATAAACCGTTTTTAGCCTCTATGGGCATTTATATTTTTAAAACTGAAGTATTAGAAACTATGTTGCGCGAACATTCTGAAGAAGACTTTGGCAAACATATCATTCCCATCGCGCTGGAATCGTACCGCGTCTATGCCTATTCTTTCTCCGGCTATTGGGAAGACATCGGCACCATTCGTTCCTTCTTCGAGGCTAATCTTTCGTTGGCAAAACCCGATCCTCCGTTTAATCTGTATGACCCAGTGATGCCAATCTACACGCGCCCGCGCTATCTCCCCAATTCCTTTTTGGAAAATTGTGAATTAAATCACGCGTTGATCTCCGATGGGTGTATTATTCAGGAGGCAACCGTTAATGAGGCTATAGTCGGGCTGAGAAGTGTGATCGGTAGAGGTTCGCACTTGAACCGCGTCGTGATTATGGGGGCAGATTATTACGAAACAGAGACACAGAGGCTCTCAAACCGCGGAGCTAATATCCCAGACATCGGTATAGGGACAAATTGTAACATCGCGGAGACGATCATCGACGCAAACGCGAGAATTGGGAACAATGTGACAATTAATGCCCATTCACCCGAAGAGCCGGAAGTTGAAGCTGACAATTATGTCATTCGCGAGGGCATCGTCGTCATTCCTCGCGGCGCGGTAATTCCAGATAATTCTACGATATAGGAGGAGATAAATATGTCTACGCGATCTGTAGTAGCAGCAGTATTAGGCGGGGGAGCAGCAGAGAGGTTGCATCCCTTAACTATAAATCGGGCTAAGGCGGCTATCCCCTTTGCGGGGAAGTTTCGGTTGATCGACATCGCGCTCAGCAATTGTCTAAACTCTGGAATCAATCGTGCGTACATCTTTACCCAGTTCAATTCAGTCTCCTTGCACCGGCATATATACCAGACTTACAAACTGGACTCCTTCGGCGGTGGTTGGGTGCGTATTTTGGCAGCAGAACAAACTCCCACGTTTTCTACTTGGGATCGCGGCTCTGCCGACGCGATACGCCGTCATTTGCGTGAACTGGTGGAGTCTGAGCCTTCGGAAATCGTGGTGTTATCTGGAGATCAGCTATATAGTCTGGATTTCAGAAAAATTATTAGCTTTCACCGCGAGCGTAACGCGGAGATTACGATTGTTAGCCACGCGGTTGGAGAAAAAGACGCAGTAAGATTTGGGATATTGAAAGTGGATGAACAGAGGAAAATCCACGATTTTACAGAAAAGCCCGGCAGCGCGGCAGCTCTACAGGGTTGGCAATCATTTGACGACCCCCTTATGCCTTATCTCGCGTCTATGGGGATTTATATCTTTAACCCTCTAGTGTTGGCGAATCTATTGGAACAAACTGAAGGAGCCTTTTTCGGTACCGATATTATACCAGTAGCAATAGAACGCCATCGTATGTTCACCTACCAATTTCATGATTATTGGGAAGATATAGGCGATATCCTTTCATTTTACAGGGCGAACCTCGCGTTAACACACTTCAATGCCCCATTTAACCTATACGATCCTAGCACAATGATTTACACCAGACCGCGCTTTTTGCCTAGCTCTCGTACTGAGGGATGTCAATTGCGAAATGTACTGTTGGCTGACGGGGGCAATTTAATAAGAACTGAAGCTGAGGAAACGATCATTGGGGTTCGTAGTTATATCAGTGCTGATACGCGTATATACCGTTCAGTTTTGATGGGGGCAGACTACTACGAAACAGATGAGGAACAGAGAACTAATCGGCGGCTTGAGCGACCAAACATCGGCATCGGCGCGGGCTGCAATATCGAAAGGGCAATCATCGACAAAAACGCGCGCATTGGCAACAATGTTACCATCAGGTCACACGAAGGGGCTGAGGATCAGGATACAGATATGTATGTTATACGCGATGGAATTGTGATTATTCCCAAAAGTACGGTGATCCCTGATGGTACGGTGATATAAAAATCAGCGTTTCATTTTGTATTGTCTATGTAAATTGAGGTCGCGATTCTTTATCGAATCACTCCGCGCACCGTCACCTCGCCTTCGCGCCATTCCGCCGCGGTGAAGCGCACCGGCAGCAGATCGGCGCGACGGAGTTGTACCTGTATCTCGTCCTCGATCGCCTCGCGAATGGGACCGGGCACCGGCAAACTCAGCTCAAGTATATCCACCTCCGGCAAGCCGTCGCGCAGAGTGATGCGCGCCTTGCCGCCGACATGCACTCGCAGCCCCGCGATGGTAGCATCTCCTTCGCCCGAAACGTAATCGGGCGTGATTTCGACGTGCGGATGCGCGAAGGGAATTCGCGGATAGCGATTGAGGTACCACGCGATGGTCTGCTCCGCTTCCAACTCCGTCAGCGTCACTACCCACGTCTCGCCGGAATGGTCGCCGGAGCGAATGTAATCGAGCAGGAGTACCACCTCCGCATCGCGAATCGGCTCGACGATGTACGGCGCGGGCGCGGTTAACAATATCCGCGCCCAAGTGAACAAGTTCGCGGCGATCAGCGCCGCCGCTATCCATAAATCCCCCCGCGCCCTTTTGGCAAAACTAACAAATCTCATAAGTCCCCTCATGTTCAAATAGGACACTGATACACACTGATGAACACTGATTTTTTGCTCGTATCGATAACGCGCTAGGGCTTTCTCAAAGTGTCATGCTGAGCGCAGCGAAGCATCTCGTTGTGGTTTCTAGGCTTTAGAGCACCGCGTAGCTATATGCTGACGAAAACGAGACCCTTCGCTGCGCTGGCTCTACACGGATTCGCGGGGTAGGGCAGGTTTCTTACCTGCCGTTTTTGCCGATGATAAAGAACGGCGGCTAAGAAAGCCGCCCTACGCGGGCATTTTGAACCCCGTGACCGCATTACTTGATAACGCGCAGAGCTAAGCTGCCAGATCAGTGAAAATCTGTGCTTATCAGTGTCCCTTTTCATCTCAACAGAAGTTGCAGCCCCGTAATCCCCGCGGGCACAATCACTACCAGACAAGCCAACGCCCATATCGCGATGGTGCGGTCGGAAACCATCCCCGGTGTAACCGAGATTACATCCTCTACCACATCGATATTCGCCGCGCCGATCCTACGCCCTAACCAGAACGCGATCAGCCCCAAGATAATGAGCAGTGCTAGCGTCGTCCCCGCGGCGGAGATACCCAATATGTCAATCTCCGGCGGCAGATCGCCGAAGAACTCCGCGCCCGCGAGGGTGATGACCAGCAGCGAGCCGCCGTTCCAAAGCGCGTGCATTCCCGCCGCGATGCCGAAACGCGCTACCCAATTAACCCCACCGTTGCGTTCGCCGCGCAGCAAGTCGTGCCACCCCAAAGCGACCAAGCCGGCACCGAGCGGATGTATCGCGCCGCCTACCGAGCGTAAAATCAAGATGCCCGCCCAGAAATCGAATCCGAATCCGGTGTACAGCACGTTCTCCAGCGCGGCGAACCCCGCGCCCGCCATCGCGCCGACCAGAAACGCCTCGCGCCGCGTCAGGTGGCGTAGCAGCGGCAGCGTGACCAGCGGTTTGGCGATCTCCTCCGCTAACGGCGCGATGATGGCGAGTTGAACAAAAGCGAGGATAAACGCGGGGCTGGTTATGGCAGTGGCGATGTCTCTCCCCGCGAGTGCCTCGACCAACCGCTCCAAATCATCCAACGCGGTGTCGGCGAAGCCCCACACCAGGGCGAAAATGAATATCGGAAATAGTATCTCCAAGATGATCGCGATTATCACGCCAACGGTCGCGCCGCCCGCGAAGGAAAGTGACCCGCGCCGCCAGGTCAACCCCTCCGCGTTTGGCTGCGTGAACCACGACACTGCCCACAACGGCGGCAGCGCGGCGGCGATCAGCAGCACTGGCGGAAAGAATAGCCCTACCGCGAAATCATTGCGCGTCACAATCAGCCCCAGCGCCACGAACAAACCGAACAGCGCCGCCAGCAGCCAAATCGGGGGCAGACGCAGCGGCTTCGATGGCTTGGCGCGCGTGGCGCGCCGTCCGTGCCACATTATTATGCTCCCCGCGCCAAGAGTGATAACCAAAAGAGTGAAACTGAATACCGCAAAACTGACCGCGCCGTTATCTTCTACTGATACCAGCATTGAAGCCAGACAGCAGAGACTCAATGCGAGACATGCCCACGGTCCTCCTAAGACTAATCCTACGATGGCAATGTTACGTCCTAGATTGTTAGATTCACGTTTTATGTTAGTTTCCGTCATTGTTCATACCCGCTATTTTGCATCACGAAGGCGCGAAAGAACGTTGAGTAGGACAGATTTCCTACCTGCCGTTCTTCTTACCTCGCATCATTGACGCGATTTTTATTTTATGCTATACTTGATTCGGAGGAATTGATTTATGGAAGCAGTAGTGGAAAGTTTACCCTTAACCAACCATATCAGTATCGCTATTAACGTCCAAGCGGAGATGAAATTTTCCGCCTACGCGGCGCGGCGCAAAGTTAATCGTTATGTAGCAGATGAAATCAGCTACTTGTTACGCGGAGCCGAACCCAAATTAGTCGTCGCGGAACATCTCTGCTGGCGAGTGCCGGTCATACTGACTTTTCCTGCCACCGGCGTGGTAGGCGCGGTAGGGGAAATTGACGTAGATGTAGAAACCGGACAACTGTATATAACTCCAGAATTAATCAAGGAGCTTACCCACCATGCACACGCTCGCGCCACTGCATATTCCCCGGCAATAGAATCCGCGTAAATCAGGAAAATCCGCGTTATCCGCGTTCTATTCTTCTTCTTTTTTCCTCATCGTGTCTCACTCCCACGTCTCCAATATCTCTTGCCACGCCTTGATATCCTCTAACTTACGTTCCACGATTACCGCGACGATGACCAGCGATAGCCCGACGATGCCAAACACAATCCATTGATTGATCGATTGCAGCGAATTTATCAACTGCCCCAAAGTCGCGAGAATTACCCCGACTATTCCCGCGTAGAAAAAGCGGCGCAAACGGCGCGCGCTGCCCCCCCAGAACGCGGCGAAACCCTCCGCGCCGAGCGAGAGCGCGTAGCCCCAACCAAACAGCAGCGTTTGCCAGAAGAGCGAGCCCATCATCAGTAATATCGCGGCGTAATCGAGCCAGCGCGCCAGAGTCCTGTTACCGCGCTGCCACTCCAGATAGGCGATAGCCAACAGGTATGCCCCCGCGGGGAAGGCGTACCACTGCATACGCGGCAGCTCATCCCACTGTCGAATGTAAAACGCGTAGAGCATCCACCCCGTCATTAGCATACCGATAGCGACGTAACCCAAGCGCAAGCGGCGGTAAACCACCGCGGCGGCTACGTAGAGCAATCCTAGCAGCGAGAGTACCCCCACCACCATGCGCACCGTCTCCGCGCGCACGATTTCACGGAAAGGCATTCCTACCATCGCCCTAACCGTCCAGGTCATCAAATCTATCCCTAACCAGAGCGTCAGTAGCAATATCCCGAAAGATAACGCGAGGCTAGAATTTTGCAGCGGCAATTCCCACAATCTTAAACGCGGGGGGAGTTCTGGCTCATCGGCGGCGTAGCGGCGAAACAGCGCCATGCCATAGCCCCCCGCGCCGTAAGCCAACGCGAGGAGCGATAGAACTACCGGCAGTCCCTCGATTTGTCCATCGAAAGTCGCGACCCATTGCACCAGCGCGATTGTGCCCAACGCGGTGCTGATGTAGGGTATCCACCGCGACCGCCAGACGGTAGCGCAGACCGCGATGAGCAGCGCGTGCACGAGCGTGAGCGCGGCGCCTTCCACCGTCAAGCTCGCGCCCATCCCCTGCGCGATGAGCATCTCTGCCAGGACGATTACGTAGAGCGGGCGCGACCAGCCCTCAACCAATCGCGCCGCGTCGAGTGGCGCGCCTTCGCTCTGCCGCCGTTCGATAACTAACCCCAATAGTGCGGTGATAACAGTGAGCGGAGTGAGCCAGAGCCACGCGTGCGTGGGGTAGCGCCACCACCCCAACGCTTCGAGATAATAAATCGCGGCGAGATGCACCGCCAGCGCGGCAGCTAACAGCCATATCCGCAGGCGGAAACGGTAAATCGCCCAAGCGCATAGCGCGGCGAACAGCAAGAAATTCAGCGCGGCGAGGTCGTGTCGCGCCGCGGTGAAGAACGGGCTAAATATCCCCAAGCTGAAACCGAGCACGTACAACGCCAATCCCCACCAACTCAGCAGGCGGTCTGCCACCGCGATGAGCCACCGCGATGGATTCAGCCAGGGGAAATCGCGCCAGTCGCCGAAACGTTTGTCTAGCCACCAGCCTAGAGTCAGGGCGACGACCGCGCCGGGGAGCAGCGCCAAGCCGTAGAAATCGGGCAGAATGAGCGATTTTTGTAAGCTCATGGCGTAGGGCACGACCGCGAGGGCGCAGGCGGGCGTCAACAGCAGCGGTTGGCGCAGCCAGAACGCGGCGGTGCCATAGAGCAGCGCCGCACCGCCGTAGCCCCACAGCGCGCCGGTTTTATCACGGCTCGATGGCGGCAATCCCAGCGCAATCAGCGCGAAGCCGACCATGAGCGCGGCGGAGCTGTACGCGGTGAGCTTGGCGCGGCGCAGCGCCCACGCCAATGTCAGATAAATCGTGGCGAGTCCAATCAGCCACCAGCCCTGCCGATTCGCGGGGACGCCCGCCTCGTTCAGCGCGATGAGCAGCGAGAAGGGCGCCAGCGCGGCGGCGGGGTAAACCCAGAGCGGATTGCTGAAGAGGCGCGCTGATACCACCATCAGCGCGGCGTCGAACAGCAGCACCAACGCCAGCAGCGGCGCGATGTGCGCGGTCAGCATCGTGCTGACAATCAACACCGCGTAGCAAGTCAAGTATGCAGGCAGTGCATGGGCGTCTTTGAGTTTGGTGACCGCGCGCTGGAGCCATTGCCCGACTGCCAATCCTAACGGTCCGAAGCACAACAGCATCAATCCATAATGCTCGTGCCGCGCCGCGGGCAGCAGCTTTGCCATGAGATAGACGCACCAGACCGGCATCAAGCCGAACGCGGGGTAGAGATATTTGGTGACGCGCAGCGCGTAGGGCGGCTGCGCGAAATCGTAGGGCGGCTTTCCATAGCCGCCGCTTTCGGTCACAGTGTCACCGTTTTCGGCAGGTATGGAAACCTGCTCTACGGAGCCGCCATTTTTGAGCATAGCGTCGCGCGGTGCGTAGGGCGGCTTTCCATAGCCGCTATCTTTGGTCACGGCATCGCCGTTTTCGGCAGGTATGGAAACCTGCCCTACG
>CAZSIG010000054.1:0-4227 GCA_964606195.1 uncultured Anaerolineales bacterium | reverse complement strand
CGCCGTTTTCGGCAGGTATGGAAACCTGCCCTACGATGTGGCGGTAATCCGACCATGCCGCCGCGCCGTACAGCGCGATAGCAAAGCCGTAGGCGTACCGCGCGGCGGGCGGATCGGCGACGCACCATAGTAGGGCGAACGGCAGCAACAGGTTCATCACGACGCGCAGCGGCAGCACGTAGGCGCGCGGGGCGCGGCGTTCTACGAGCGTACTGATTAAAAATAATACCCATGCCAAGATTATCCAACTGACCGCGAAGCCGGGCGGCGTCAGGCGATACGCGGTGAACCCCCCCAAATTAGTTAGAATTGTCCAGGGGGCGAATACGAGAAACGCGGCTAACCAGACGAAGCGGGCGCGGCGGAACAGGCGCGCTGATGCCGCGTACAGCGCGGTAATCAGCAATAAACCGAACGCCGCCCAAGTTTGCTGCGGGCGTCCGCCGCCCAATAACCACAAGTTGCGGACTAATGCCAGAACGATTGCGCCCGCGGATATAGTCCACCCTGTAACTAACAGGGGTTGGCGATAGAGACGCCAAGCCAGGCGGAGATATGCGCGGCGGCGGCTCTTGATTTTGCGACGCTGCTTAAGCCAGTGCATACCGCGTTCCGATAATACGAAGATAGTTGCCGCTAACGCGCCCCACGTCGCCGATGAACCGCGCCCGGTGCTGTAGGCGATGACGATGAAGCCGCCGCCCGCCGCGCCCAACCACGCCGCGATATGTCCCCAACGCTCGCGATATGTGCCCCACGCGTATAGTCCGTATATGACGCCGAGAATGAGCTGCACCGCCGCGCCCCACAGGCGCATCTCGTTCGTCCAGCATCCACCGAACAGCAGCCATTCGCCAGGGTGCATGTAGACCGCGCCGAGCACTGTTAAGCTCAGGATGTGCGCGACCACGTAATGGGGCAGCAAGAAGCGGTGAGTGAGTTGTAATCCGCGCCCCGATTTTCTGCGCTCTGCCCACAGTCCCGCCAGAAAATATGCCGCGATGAGCAGGCTCATAGCGAAACATAGAGCATCGCGTGATAGATCGAGGCGGTAGAACAGATGCCAGTAGCCCGCGGCGGTTAGCAGCGCGGCAGATGCCAACTCGATGGAGTGTCGCCCGACCAGCGCGTCGGTGAAGTAGAGCAAGCCGATTACGAAGAAGCAAATGGTGGTAACGCGGCTGTCGAAGCGGATGAATACTGCGGACGCGGGGGCGGTGACGCTGACCGCGAGCGCGGTGAAATACCAGGGATAGCGATAGACCGGCTTGATACGCGCCAGATGGTAGCTGAACTCGACCATGAGACAGGTTAGCAGAGTCAGCGCGAGGGGGAGGCGGAGGTCGGCGGGGGATTCATCGACTAGTAACATCCAAATCCACACGGGTAGCGGCGCGGCGGTTGCCCAGTGAAATAGCGCGCTGCGCCGCGTGCGTCCGATGACGAAGCCGCGATGCCACCGGTGCGCCAGCAGCGCGCCCCACGCGGCTAAACCGAGCCAGTTGCCGAGCGCGTAGAGGGCTAAATCGCGATTGTAGGGGAGGAGCGTGGGGAACAGCGCGAGCACGGCGATGGTGTAGCCCGCGATGACAAGCGGGCGGGCGTAGTTTGGCGTGGGGGGCGGGCAGCGATTGCCGTAGTTGACCGCGATGATGATATGCGCGATGGCGAGAGACGCCCACGCGACGCTCAGTTGGGCGATGTCCAAGTTCAGTTCGCTCGCGGTGAAGGTGGTCGCGGTGAAGGAGAACAACGACGCCGCGTATAGGTATCTGGGACGCTGCCAGAGCCGCGTGGCGAGCACCACCGCGCCGACGAGGATGGTATGACTGCACGCGGCGGCTGCCGCGCCGGTCAGGTCGGTGAGTGACCAGAGCGCGGCGATGATAAGGAGCGCGATGCCCCACCCGACGGCGGTACGTCCGTGTCCGCGCAGGATAGGATCGGCGCGGCGCGCCAGTAATCTGTGTCCGACAGTGAAATAGAACGGGACGAGACAAGCCAATCCGCAGGCATGCCACGCCGCGTTGATGCCGAAATGGTCAAAAAGCGCGGACTGCGCCAGATAGACCGAGAAGGGGAGCGCGGCGGCGGCGAGGATGCCCAAGCTGCGGCTGCGGTGGTAGATCGCGCCCCACCCGAAGATGAAGCCGCCGAGCCACCAGTTGATGGTCAGGGCGTAGTGGAGCGCGTCGTAGCCGTCGCGTGAGATGAATCGCCAGCCCAAAGTCAGCGGCATGATAACGCCGACGGAGAGGAGCGCGAGGTTGCGCAGCGGTTCGGTGAAGATGCGCCATTCGGTCTTGGCGCCGCGCCGCGCTATGATGGTCGTCAGTATAATCATGCCGGCGGCTAACGCGGATAGGCCGGCGGTGTACCAGTCGCGGGATAAGCCGGTGATTTGATTGCCGATTTCGATGAGGGCGAGCACCGCGCTGCCCGCCGCCGCGCCGACGAGATAGCCGAAGAAGCGACTGCGGATTATCAGAGTCGCGGTGATGTAGGCAAATAGGCAGAAGATGGAGCTGATGAGCCAGAATTCGGGGCGGAAGCGTTCGGGAATGTGCAGGTTGACGTAGAGGGTGTAGAAATCGAGCGGGATGAGGAGCGCGGCGATGGCGCTGAGGGCGATGCCGGAGCGATAAAGCGGCGTTTGGGCGCGGACTATCCACCCGAGCGCGAAGAAGAGGAGCGTGAAGCCGGTGGGAATGGCGACGCGGAGCAGCGGGTGGAAATTGCGCCAGCCCCAGAAGACGAAGGAGAGCGCGGCGGCGAAGAGCAGGAATACGCCCAACAACAGCAACGCGTGCAGGGTGCGCTCAGAGAGAATCGTGCGCCAAAGTCGTTCGCGAAAGGGTAGCGCGGGCGGCGGCGCGGGCGCGATGGGGGCGAGTGGTTCAGACGGCGCGGCGGGAACTCCAGCAGGGGGAGGCTCTAGTGTGGGCGGCGGCGCGGCGCGGGCGGCTAGTTTGTGCTCCAACCGCTCTTTTCGCTCCGCCAGCGCGGCGATGATCTGATTTTCGGCGGTGGCGGAGGTGAAACCGTCGCGCTCGCGAAGTTTTTGTACTGTATCCAGCAGGATGATGAGATGGGCGGCGGCTGCCTGGTCAGAATCGATGGGTGGGGGGGCGGGAGCGGGGTGTTCTCTTAATCGCGCCTTTAGCTGCTCTATCTGTGTCTGAAACCGCGCCGTCATCTCTTGGGCAACGGCTGGTTTGATGAGGTTAGCCGCGCCCCACTCGGTCAATTTTTGGAATGACGCGGCATATAGGGAAAGCCCGAGCCACGCTTGACGCGCTTCTTTGGTGGTCAAGGGCAATGGGCGCAGATTGAGGAGATTTTCGAGCGTGTTCTGGCGCGCGGTGTATTTTTGGCGAATTCGTTGCGGGGAGTCGTCGGTGTCCCATGCGTCAATCTCGCGCAGCAGCCAGGCGATGTGCGCCAGTTCTTCTAGCTGCGCGGGGTCACCGCTGAAGTGACAATTAGGGCAGGGGGACGCGGGGTTGTATTCGGCGTGATTACATTTCGGACAACGCATGTGCCCTCCGGTGGGTAGGTGAATTGCATTAACCAAACTTACGCGGTTATTGTACTATAAAACTAGACAGGACACAATTACGTATTGAGATGGGTTATAATCTTTGATTTTTGCCGCGCCGCGTTTTATTTTCTGTTAGTCTATTTGTAACGCGTAGTTTGAGTGTGGTATAATTTTAGGGTCTTTGGGATTTGGAGCGGCGCGAGGGAAAGTCTGCCACTAATTTCACGGATTTTCACTAATTTTCTGCTTATTCATGCCAATTAGGGCAATTAGTGACAAAAAATAAACCACATGTTAAGCTGATTCCGCGAAGTTCCAAAGAGTCTAGTTTTATTTGATGTGGGCGAACGCGGCGCGACGCGGTGATGGTGAGATGTGCTATGGGACGCGGTATTACGACTCCGCGCTGAATAAATAGCGACCCGCGCTGCGCCCTCTGCGCTCTCCGCGGTTATCACTACGCAATCTGGCAATCAGCGCCGCCAATATCGCCGCGATGTTCCTGGCATCGTCAACGGCGCGGTGGTGCGTGCCCTCAAGACGAAAATCCTGCCCGCTACAACCATGGGGACAGCTTTCAGGTAGTTAATACACATCCGGTTTGACTTGGGGGAAGTTAACTTGAATACGCATAGGACTTACGCAACTTCGGGGTATTTTTTACCGCCGAGTGCGTCCCCATGCGG
>CAZSIG010000053.1:0-12422 GCA_964606195.1 uncultured Anaerolineales bacterium | reverse complement strand
GTTCTCTGCGGTGAATTATAGTACGATTTTGTGTAAGTCTTACTCTAATAATCAGTGTCCCATTCCTCAAATCAACCACGCGACAAGTATTATCATCTGAATCAAAAATATCGGCAACCCATTCACCACATAATCGCGCATCTTGTACTGCCCAGATTCGTACACCAGCAGGTTGTTACCGTCGGTGAGCGGAGTGATGAAGGCAGTACATACCGCGAAGGCGGTCGCGATGACAAACGGCTCAGGCGGCATGTTCTGCGCCGCCGCCAGATTCAGCGCGATGGGCGTCATAATCGCCGCAGCTATGGTGTTAGAAATCACTTGCGTGATTAGAGTGGTAACCAGATAGAACAGTACCAACGTCCCGACCGCGCCGCCCACAGGTCCGAAACGGGCTATCTGTCCCGCGATTATCTCCGCCGCGCCGGTTTTCTGCAACGCCAAGCTCAAGGGGAGCATACCGCCAAGCAAGACCAAGATTTTGCCATCAATGCTCTGATACGCGCGCTCCACGCTCACGCAGCCGGTCAGCACCAAAGCCAATGTCGCGACAACGCTGGCGGTCGCCAACGACATCAATCCTGAAACGGTCAGCATCACCATCGCGCCGATAATCACGAGCACCCAAGCCGCCTTGCGCGTCACCAAATCGCCGACGCGGGGGCCGATTTCTGTTACCGGCACCAAACTGAGGTCACGTCGTGCCTGCCGCACATGCTCGGGCGCGCCTTGAATCAACAACGTATCCCCCGCTTCTAAAACTAGCTTGGATAGATTATCGCGTATCACCTCACCGCGCCGCATCGCGGAGAGCACGACTAACCCGTAACATCGTCGAAAGCCGACCTCAATCAACGTTTTGCCGACTAACTCCGAGCGGAACGGTATCATCACTTCGGATAAACTCAACGCGGCTTGTTCGCGCGCCTTCAAATCGCCGAGCCGCACTTCTCCCTTCATCTCAAGGTCGTGAATACCGGCAGCCTGTGCCATATCGCCGCGCTCTCCATGTACTATCAAAACGTCATTCTGCCGCAGTCCTATCTCACGGCTGGCGGGAACCAATTCTCCAGACTTAAACAGCACGGCTATCACTGTCAGGTGAAACCGCGTCCGCAGTTCGCTCTTGTCCAAACTTTTGCCGGCTAAGTCGGAAGTGGAACGAACGCGTAACTGATAAAACAATCCGTCCAACCGATAAGCATGTTCCACCTCATCCAAAGTCGGTTGCTGTCTCTCCGCCACCGCGCGATGAGGTAATAGTCTCCTCCCCGGCAGTAAGAACCATAACATCGCCACCGCGACGGAAACCAACGCGTATGGTGTCAGACTGAACAAACCTAGCCTGCCGTAGCCGCTGACGGTCATTACATCGCTAACCATCAGATTGGACGAAGTCCCAATCAGCGTGATTTGACTGCCCATCGTCGCGGCGGCGGCTAACGGTAGCAGCAACCGCGAGGACGCGATTTCCGTCTGACGAGCGACGCGTAACACCGCGGGCATCAACAATACCAAAACCAACATGCCATCTAATGCCGCGGTCAGCACGGCGGCGGTTAGCATTATCGCTAATAACAACCGCGTCTCGCTATGTCCCCCAAAGCGCAACAACTGATTAGCGATGATGTTGCCCACGCCGGTATCGTACAACGCCGCGCCCATGACGTAAATCGCGGCGGTGATTATCACGACCGGCTGCCCGAACGCACCGAAGGCATCTTCCGGCGCGACGATACCGCTGATGACCAAAGATAACATTATCAGCAGGGCAATTATATCCGAACGCCACCGCCGCGAGGCGAACGCCGCGATGGTGACGACTAAAACAATAAGGGTAAAAGCTCCCCCAAAACTCATCATTCCTCTCCCTAAATTATGGGGTTTGGGGATTTCGGATGGCTACAAGGAAAAACCTGTCACTAATTTCACAAATTTTCACTAATTTTCTGCTTATTCGTGTTAATTAGTGAAATTAGTGGCAGATTTCTTCTTTTGACCACGCGAAATCCCAAAGACCCATCAGCGTAAATCAGGAAAATCCGCGTTCTATCCCCAGTCCCGCCACAACTCATCAACACTATCAAAGACGAAATCAGGTTTTATCTCGCTCTCTTCTAAATCCTGTCGCGAGGTCACGCCACTCAGCACCAAAATCGTCGTCATCCCCACGCGTTTTCCCCCCAGAATATCAGTGCTCAAGCGGTCGCCGACGCACGCGGTCGTCTCCGACTGGGCATCGATGCGCTGCAGCGCCATCTCGTAGAGCGGCGTTTCCGGCTTGCCGATGATGAACGGCTTCTCGCCCGTAGCGGTCTCCAACAGCGCCAATAACGCGCCGTTGCCCGGAATCAGCCCGCGCTCCGTTGGCAAGGTCGAATCAGGATTCGTGCCAATGAACCGCGCCCCGCGTCGAATGAGCAGAGTCGCCGCCGCCAGCTTATCGAACGTCACATCGAAATCCAGCCCACATGCCACGAACTCCGCGCCCTTTTCCCAGTCATCATTGGCGACTGTCAGCCCCGCGCTTTCCACGTCCGAGCGTAATCCCATGCCGCCAACCACGAAGACGCGCGTTCCTTCGGAAGCTAATTTTCGAATATACTGCGCGGTCGCCTGCGCCGACGATAAAATGCGCCATGCCTCGACCGTCACCCCCATACCGCGCAGCTTCTCCCGATACCGCGCGGCGGTGTAGGTCGCGTTGTTCGTCGCCAGGACATATTCAATGCCCCTCTCGTGTATGAAATCGAAAAACTGCGGCACCCCCTTGATGGCTGTATCGCCGTGATACAACACGCCATCCATATCAATTATCAGACTGCGAATCTGCGCTAAACTTCTCATAATCCTCCTCAGTGTCGATATCCATCAGTATTCCCGCGTCGGCTACTTCCACTGTAGCGACCGAATATTTGCGCAACAATTCGCGCCCTCCCACATCGCCGGTCAGTACGGAGAGTTGCGCGAACATTCGGCGATTGAATAACACCGGATTGCCCCGTTGGTCGCGGTAAATCGGCGTGATTATCGGGGCGCGCGTCTCGCGGTAACGCCGCACTAGTGCATTGATAACTTCGGGGGTCAGCGCGGGCATATCGGCGGGGATGAATATCACCGCGTCTATGCCCGTAGATGTTATCGCCTCTATCCCCGCGCGCACCGAAGTGGACAGCCCCTGTTCCCATTTCTCATTTATCACCAGACGCAGAGATGCCCACTCGTGTTTGCTCATAGAGTGCGAGAGTAAATGCGCCGAAATCTCCTCCGCGCAGCAGCCGAGCACCACCACGACCTCATTTACTGCCGATTTCAGCGCGACGTGAACGATTCGCCCTAACATCGGCTCCGCGCCGATCGGTAAGAGCTGCTTCAATGCGCCAAACCGCCGTGCCCCTCCCGCCGCCAAAATCACCGCCGCGACGCGGTTGTATACCGCGCGTACCGGCTCCGCGCTTGCCACCTCCGCCAATAAGACGCGGTCAATCGCGGGGCAATCGAGTAAACTTCGCGCTAAGCGCGCCGCGTTTTCCGTATGCGCCGCATCTATAGCTTCAACCTTATTGAGCAGCGGCATCACTCGCGCGCCTTCGGGCAATCCTTTCAGCGCGCCATTTTGATGTGTCAGCACCAGCGCGGCGATTTCCAGAGTGATGGTTTCGTCGCGCGCCGCGCCGGTCAGCGCGATTATCTCCGCTATTCTAAATGCCCTCTCGTCATTCAACGGTTGTCCCAGCGCGTCGAGACCGAAGAGGGGCATCAAAATCGTCGTCGCGGGCGGTATGACCGGCTCGTGCGCGGCGGGCGCCTTAAACGATTTGCCGCGCGCCCCATCCGCCTCGACGATAACCACATCCGCCAATGCCGCAAGTTCGATTATCACCTCCGGCGCGACGCCGCGCAGTTTGCCGTTCTCCAATTTACGCGTAGCGACGAAGATATGCCGATGCCGCGCCAGCGCCGCGCGCGCCGCGCGCAACAAGCGCGCTTTCTCAGTATCCCAATTGCCCAGCATAACCATCGGCGCGTTACGCTCTGCCTGCCACGCCCAAACGTGCGTAGTCGTCGTGGTGATGACCGACATTCCCGCCACGCGCAGTTCTCGCGCCAGGCGAAACATCGTCATCGTCTTGCCCCCCGCGCCAACCAGAGAGATTACGTCACCTTTTTGAATCGCTAATGCCTTGATTAACAACATGGTTTCCCTCAATCGAGGACGTATTATAACACAAAGTGAGTTTCCTAGGCTATTGCCGAGACAGCCGCGCAAAATGAGAAGCGTCATACTCAGGTCAGAAAACAGTCAAGAAGAATTATCGCGAGGGTGATATAATCACTCTCCAACGATATGGGTTAATTAGGAGGTGCGCGGTAATGGAAAATGGGGAGAATAACCAAACGATGGCTTTAGTACAAGTAGTATTCCTGTTGATTTTGGGATTGATTATATCAGCTTGTTTAGAACAGTATCACGCTACATCACAGGACGCGTTGATCGAGCTTCCCGAATATCTGGCGAAAGCGAACGCGGTTTCTAAGGATTCGATCAAAATATTGCGCCAGGAGGAGGTCGCGGGGGGGTTAGTTATCTTGTATCGCTGGCAAAAACCGGAATGGATCAAATCGCGAACTTATGGATTGGCGCGAGCCTTTGTGGCTCCAGATGGACGCGGTTGGCGGACACAAGCTTCAAGTTACATCACCTTTTCGGACGATGACAATTTCGTAGCCGCGTATACCACAGGCAATAGCATCACGCCACTGACTACCGCGTACGGTCTGAGCGATAAGGGTGATAAAACTCGCGTCACGTGGTCTGATGGGCAAATCAGCACCGCGTCGTTACAGGGCAACGCGTTCGTCAAGTCACGTCCTGAAAATATTCAAGTTCGCAGTATAGAAGTATTGAACGCGAGTGGGCAGGTTTTGGAGAAGAAAGTGTTTGAAGAATAAATGCGTTAGGACTTACCTAAAATCGTACTATAATTTACCGCAGAGGGCGCCGAGGACGCGAAGAAAAGAAAGAAGAAATGATTTGCGCGGTTATAGGCGCTCACCAACGTTCATTAGAAGTCGGTTTTGCTATGCAAATAGAATCCTACTTTCACTCCTCGGCGTTCTCCGCGCCCTCGGCGGTAAAATTGTGCTGAACTTGCGTAAGTCCTATGCGTTTGTCCTATAATCTACCCCCACCGCTCCGCGACATAATAAGCCCCCAGCACCACCGCCCAGATCAATAACAAGCCGCGCCACCTTGCCGGTTCAGAGGGGTGGCGAACTGACCAGCCTACCCAAGTGCCCATCAGCATGATAATAGTCACACCGCGCATCAGCATATCAACCGTTATATCTGGACGTATGGCGTAAATCCCCGCGATGACTAGACTGCCGAACAGCCCCAATGAAACTCCCTTACCCAAGCTGGTGGGTGAGGGCAGGCGATCATAAAACAACGCCGCGACGATGTAAGCTACCCATGGCAATAATAGCCAATACCACCAATTCGCGCTGCCGGAATACCACGCGGGGGCAGCCATAGCCAGGGAAAACAGGACAGCCGAACCCAACGCGACGTGTAATCGTTGCTCTAGCGGAAATTCTCCCGAATGTGTACCCAAATTCTCGTAACCATTCAGGTAACGCGGTAAATCACTTATAGACGTGGGGGCGAAGCGACATTCCCAATCGCTCGTATCTTTGACCTCCTGCTGTAAACTCTCGCTCACGCACCACGCGGGGAGGATAAGATCGCGATGATCTACCTTTTCAGCTAATCTGCTTTCTAACAACGCATCCTGAATGGCAGCAGCGTTGAATCTCCCGCTGACGACCGCGGTATAGATATCCACACCCTTGCAATCAAGCGCAAGCAAATAGACATCATGCCCGCGTAGGTGCTCGCGCAAGGTATTTACATTAAATCGGTTGTTTACCGTAACTATGACCGGCGCGGCGCGGTCTGGATCGCCTAATTGATATAACCCATCTTCCACCGATAGTGGCAGCCAAAACAACAAACTAGGTGCATAATTCATGATATTCATGCCGTAATTATAACACGAGATGGGGACAACAAAAAAAGGCAGCAGGTTCTTACCTGCTGCCTCTCAGCTTTTAGATTCTGTGAGGATAAAGGAGGGGGCTCCGCTCTCGCGGCCTTCATCTATCACATTTCCTTAGCTTACGACATTATTTTACTACCAAATTACTTCTCCGTCAATGAGAAAAAAGTCCTAATTTGCGAGTCTGGCACTAGTTCAGTTAAATTGGATACCGCGGCGCGCGGCTCTCAGCCCCCGTTCGCGGGGGCGTTGGGAGCGCGCGGCTCTCAGCCCCCGTCCGCGGGGGCGTTGGGACGAGATGCGGCACTATTCTGCCCTCGCGGACGAGCGCTAGGAGCATGGCCGGGGAAAATCAAACTCAACTGAACCAGTACCGCGAGTCTGTTTCCGTACAAAAAGAAAAGGCGCTAGGTTCTTACCTTAGCGCCACTTCTCGTAGGTTTGCAAGAGCAGCGAGGAGGGGGCTCCGCTCTCGCGGCCTCACTACCCTTGCGTTTTCCTAACCTTACGCACTTATTGTAACACCTATTTAGCACCGCGTCAATGGGAAAATAGTCCTATACTCGTAAAACGTGATGGTTTGAATCTAAACTTCTCGCGTTGGCACTGGTTCAGTTCAATTGGATTTTGAAAAATCCCCCGCGATTTAATCACGAATGGCGCGAATTTACGAATAGCCCGAATAAAAAAGAAAGAAAATGCGCATAATTTGGCCATTTGGGTTAGGACTTACGCAACTTCACATTAAATCTGCGCGAGCGGGTTATAAATGACTACTAATGAATGCCAATGAACGCGGGTGGAGACTTCCGAAGTTTTCCGAAACTTCGGAAGTCTGAAATCTGCGTAAGTCCTATGGGTTATTCGTGATCTATATCCAACTCAACTGAACTAGTCCCCTCACGTTTTAGCGTTGATTTTTTGCCTTTTCGTGTCAAATTGTTAAGTCGCGGTGATTGTGTTATAATTTCCCCTTATTTTTTCGCCGTGTTCAAAAGGAATTGAATATGCCCGTGATATTATTGACAGGAGAGATCGAGGTAGGTAAGACAACGATATGCAACCGCGTAGTAGACCTATCGCGGCGTTGGGGACACCGCGTAAGCGGCATTCTGTCCCCCGCGTTGCTGGACGAAAACGACCGGAAAGTTGGTATCGGGCTAGTCGATCTGTCCAGCGGTGAACGGCGGACGTTGGCGATCATGAGTGATGGCGCAAAGTACGAGATGGTGGTGGGAAAGTACAATTTCAATCCTCGCGTGTTGAAATGGGGCAACGAGATTCTGGCGCGTTTCGTACCGCAGGATACACTATGGGTAGTAGATGAAATAGGGTGGCTGGAGCTAAAACGCGGGCAGGGGTTTCTTGCCGCGATGAGCAAGTTGGCGAATCCCCCTTCACATACATTGATACTCGTACGCCGCGATCTAGTATCCCCTTTACGACGGCACATTACATCCGCTTACACCACCGCGTTTTTCGCAACACCAGAGAATCGCAACAACCTCGCATCTCTAGTGGCGCGGCGAATTTGGGGAAAAGCAGGACGTTGATTCGCACAGGTTTTCACTGAGCGGCATATCTTTATAGAAAAAAATCAGGAAAGGGTACAGTTTAATATGTTATTGAAGACCGATATAGAGAAGAGATTATATGAATATGTTCCGAGAGGGTTAGAGGATTTAGCAACTGCTGGAAACTTCGTTTTCCCGCGCTACGACGGGTTATCCATAGCTAACATTCCCACAACGGTAGCGCGTATTTTAGGCGAGGACCTGCCCAATTGTTTGCCCACGCTGCAGTCTAACATCTGGCGCGATTGGGGCACGGAGATAAGGCGCGTTGTCCTCGTCATTATCGACGCGTTGGGATACCTGCAACTAGAACGAGCAATAGCGGCAGAGCAGAGCTTATCCCTCAATCATCTGATGAACCGCAGTCAATTCATCCCGCTCACCTCCGTTTTTCCCTCGACAACTGTAGCGGCTCTGACCAGTTTATGGACAGGACGTGCCCCCGCGGAACATGCCATGTTAGCCTACGAGGTATATCTACGCGAGTTCGGCGTCATCGCGAATATGGTCGCACTTAAACCCGTCCTGAGCAAAAAAAATGAAGAACTGGTCGATTGGGGATTGGACTTAGAGAAGTTCTTGCCGGTGTCGGGTTTACCGGAGATGTTCAAGAATCGCGGCATCGAACCGCGCGCGTTGTTGCCCTACGCTATCATCAAAAGTGGTTTATCGAGTATTACAATGCGCGGTATCGAAAAGATTGATGGATATGTTTCGCAAGCGGACATGTGGGTGCAAACGCGGCACATTTTGGAGACCTCCACCGCCGAGCGAATGTTTCTGTGTGTTTACCGCAGCGCGATAGATGCAATTGGACACCGTTATGGTCCCAGCAACGCGGAATGGACGGCAGAGCTACGTCACACATTCTTCGGATTGGAAGAAGAATTGCTCAATCGACTATCACCTGAAGTACGGCGCGAAACTCTACTGCTAATCACCTCAGATCATGGCATGATGTCGATCCAGCCGAAGAACGTCGAGTATATCATGGAGCATCCCGCGCTATATGACAACCTCACCCTACCGATGTCGGGAGAGGGCCGTGTACCCTTCTTGTACGTGCGCGATGGACAGCGGGATTTAGTAAAAAATTACATTAACGAGGAACTAGGGCACAAATACATCGCGCTGGACGCGGCACAGCTACTGAAAAGTGGGATCTTCGGGCACGAGCCGTGGTCTGCTGAAACGCCTCATCGCGCCGGTGATGTGATTGTGCTCACTCAACCTAACATGGCAATGAGCCAGCGCGAAAAGTCATTTAAGATGCTGGGGCGCCATGGTGGTTTGTCACCAGAGGAGATGCTGTGTCCGCTGATCGCGACGCGGTTAGACGACTAGCGACGTGGAATGTGCTGCGCAATGCGTAAAACGTGAGAAACCTGTTATGAAAGGCTGCTTAAAATACTTGACCCCGGCAGGACTAATCATCGTCGCGCTTTGTCTTGCGCCATTCATACTGCGGCTGTCCATCAATCAAAGATATGACGCGGCAATCTACACTGAGGTAGAAAAAGTGCCACCGCGCCGCGTCGCCATCGTGTTTGGGGCATACGTCTTTCCCAGCGGTCGTCTGAGCGACGCGCTGCGCGATCGGGTGGATGCCGCGATTGCTTTGTACAAAGCTGGCAAAGTACAGAAATTGTTGTTCAGCGGCGATAACCGCTTTCTGGACTATAACGAGCCGGGGAGAATGCGCGAGTACGCGCTGACGCAAGGGGTGGACAATGCGAATATCGTTCTTGACTACGCGGGGCGGCGCACCTATGACACCTGTTACCGCGCCGAATACATCTTCGGTGTCACCGACGCGGTGTTAGTCACACAGAAGTTTCATCTGCCTCGCGCTCTCTTCCTTTGCGACAATATGGGCATCGACGCGGTGGGCTTTGTGGCGGACCGGCATAGATATTCCGAAGAGTTGTGGTATGAATTGCGCGAAACCGGCGCGCTGCTTTTCGCCTGGTGGGACGTGAACATAGGTCACTCGCGCCCGGTTCTGGGAGAGAAAGAGCCGATCGAGTTCTAAAATCAAAAACCCCCGATGAATTTCAGAAATTCATCGGGGGTTATCGCTATCGGTTCATATTCCAAATATTGGTGCCAAGCAACCCTGTCTACCGTCTACTGTCTACTGTAGGCATCAATTCACATTCCGAATATCTGCGCCAAGCAACCGCGTCTCTCTTGGCGTGGCGGGGGATACTGCCGCGTCCCTTGCGGTGAATATTCTCCGTAGCTCGAACGAGGTACTACACTGCGTTCTATTGAGCTTTCCAATAGCGTTATCCTTTCTTCCAACGCCTTTATCTGTTCCCCATCGTGGCGTTGAACCTCAGACAGGTCACGCTCCAGTTCTAACATTCTATCGCGCAACTTGGAATTCTCTTCTTTGAGTTTAAAGTTATCTTGAACGACAACGTTTATCAGATCGCGGTTGGATTGTTGGCTGTTCAAAACCGCTTCTTGGGCATCCGCAATGGTATTCATCGTGCCCGCGATAACCTGTAGTCCCCGCGCTGGCAACTGCGGTTCGTCATCGCTGATAATCTCTACTTCTTTCGCCCTACTTTTTTCGTTTTTACCTTTCAGTTCCTCGTGATTGTTAGTCTTCTTAACTTCTTCCATGTTTGTCATATGCGGTGGTGGTGATTAGCCACACCGCGCTTGTCCTTTCCTAGTGTAAATAACAAAATGACCGCGATATTCGCGATCTACATCCAACTCAACTGAACCAGCCCCCAAAACATAAATTTAGTGAAAATTCGTGTAATTAGTGGCGGATTCCTTTTTATGATTCCCTGAAATCCAGAATAACCGCTTAGTCCGTTGACTCCTCTTGTTCCTCTTCGAGCACGCGGTAGTCAGTATCGATGATTTCCTTACCGGCACTTGAACTCGATTTAGGCTGACTCATCGACATCAAGTGTTCGCGCACGATCTCCGGTGGACAAAGCTCAATGAACGATTTCAGCCCCAAGAGGATCACGCCGATGTCGTCTAACTGCCCCAAACCTAACATCACATCGGGCAATAGATCAACCGGAATAAATAGATAGACTAACGTCGCGGGGGGAATCAATTTAGTCCACAGCGAAACGCGTTCATCCGTGAACAATCGCCAGAACAGTTGTCCCTGACGGATAATCTCGCTAATTAACCACAAATTATTCTGGTTATTAGGTGTACCACCGCGCCGCGCCATTTTATTCCTCCAAGTTTTACTACTCTCAGGACTTACGCAAGTTCATAATAACTTCACCGCAGAGAGCGTCCCCGTGCGAGGATAAACGACGGACGCGAAGCTTTCTTATAGGAATAACTTTGCTACCAGCATACGCGGTCATACGCTATCATTTAAGATCATATTTTTCAGATGGTAAAAATTGTAATCCCAACTCTGCGCTCGTAGTTTATCCCCGCACGGGGGCGTGCTCGGCGGTAAAAATACCCCGAAGTTGCGTAAGTCTTATACTCTCTTAATCCAAACCCCGTTGTGATTGTACTACAAAAGTAATACAGATGCAAGTGATTTGATACGGCATGGTAAACTTAACCCATTAAGCGCATCCATAAAGGATGCGGCTACGTTACATCAGCGTTCGTGTGCCTCTTCACTTCTCAAATTGACCAAAGCCACCGCCGCGGCGGCTTGTTCCGCCCTTTGCTTGCTACGTCCTACTCCGCTACCGTATATCTTATCTCCAATTGATACCTCAACGGAGAACTCCTTGGCGTGGTCAGGACCATTCTCCGCGACGATGCAGTATACTGGCACAAGCTGTAGGTTTCCTTGTGTAAACTCCTGTAGCTGGCTCTTCGCGTCCATCAGTAAATTCTGTTCGACGAGACGCTCCGCTTCGGATACAAAAAGCTGATGCACTATTGCGCGCACCGTCTCTATTCCCCGATCGAGATACAGCGCCCCAATGACCGCCTCGAACACCGCGCAGAGAGTCGTAGAACGCGCTCGTCCCCCGCTGGCAGCCTCACCGCGCCCCATGTAGAGGAAATCTCCCAATCGCCACCTTCGAGCGAAGTGTGCCAGCGTCTTTTCTCTCACCAGCGCGGCGCGTAATCTGGTCAACTCGCCCTCGCGCATCTCGGGAAAGCGGTGATACAGCAACTCGGCGACCAAAAAATCGAGCACCGCGTCACCTAGATACTCCAACCGCTCGTTATCCAATACTACACAGGAGGGATTTTCGTTGAGATATGAACGATGCGTCAATGCTTGGCGCAGTAATGTTTTGTTATCGATATTTAAGCCGATAATAGATTCTAAGTCCGTCAGATTTAGTTCTGTCATAATGGAAAACTATTATAACCAAAAATCGCGAATCTGTAAATTAAGCCCTCGCGGGGTCAATTTTAGGATTTCTAGGGCTTTCTCAAAGTCGCGCGGTTTGCCTAAGATATCACCCTGAGCATAGCGAAGGGTCTCGTTTTCCCGTTAATTTTATTCACCCTAATCAATAGGTAACAATTATAGGACTTACGCAAAACCGCACTATAATTCACCGCAGAGAGCGCAGAGGGCGCGGAGAAAAGAAGGAAGAATATATTTTCGCGGTTATGTGCACTTATATGTATTCATTAAAGTTCATTCTCGCCATGCAATAGAAAATTATTCCTAAGTCTCGGCGTGCTCCGCGTGCTCGGCGGTAAATTTATTCTGAATTTGCGTAAGTCCTAAATTATAACGGGTCAACTCAGATTCGTGGGGTAAATGGTGGTGAGTGATGCGCCGCGAAGCTCAAAATACCTGTGTAGGGCGGCTTTC
>CAZSIG010000052.1:6470-12431 GCA_964606195.1 uncultured Anaerolineales bacterium | reverse complement strand
AGTGGGGCCAGTAGGAGTCGAACCTACAACCAACCGGTTATGAGCCGGGTTCTCTGCCATTGAGATATGGCCCCTCTTTGCAGGCGCAATTATAGCATAAAAAGAGATGTCGTGCAAATGATAAAATCATCCAGCGGTTAATTTATTAAGTTTACCCGAACGCGCCGTTTAGATTTTTATGCCCAGAGCAATACGCTCTGTAACGCGGTCATTGACCGCGTTTTTTATTTAGCTTCGCGCCCTTCTTTGTCAATCAAACGATTTGTCAAGCATATACAACTATGCTACAATTTTCAGCACAATTAATTGCACCGAGGTCAAGATAATCAGCAGTTCTCCTCGACCGCTGCGGGGGCGAGCGGTGTGGTGTTGGCAGCCTTAGGGGTTGATGCTGCGGTGGGGGCTTGCCTCGCGGCGGGGATGAGGCCGGCGCGGTAGTGTTGGCTATCTCGTAGCTTGGCTCAGCGGCGCCCCTTTTTCTCGTACTGCGGGGCAGCGGCGGTAGAACCCTCAATGAGGCTGACCCCAAGTTAGGATATTTGCGGCGGATGGTATGAGGCGCGGGGCTGGCCCAGTTTCGCGAAGGGTTTCACGCGGGCAGCCTATCTCGTGCCCGATCTACTGAAAGAGTTGAATCTGGGCGAGGTACTGTAAAGATTGATAGACGAACAAACTGTAAGACTGTAAATCAAATCAAAGCCGCGCTGCGGCTAATAGAGAAACAGGGTGGCGTAGTGATTGGTATAACCACGATAAACGTCGATGACAACGAAACGACGCGGTGGCAGCGCTAGAACTATAATTCGCGTTATCTCTGTTCTATACAGGACTTACGCAAATTCACAATAATTTCACCGCAGAGGGCGCAGAGGACGCGGAGTTTTCTTATAGGAATAATTTTGCTACTGTCATACATGGTCATAGACGGTCATTTGAAATCATATTTTTCAGCAGGTAAAATTGTAACCAAAGCTCTGCGCTCTCCGCGCCCTCGGCGGTAAAAATAACCCGAAGTTGCGTAAGTCCTACTATATTTATTTGGTGAGAAATTAGGAGGTTGTGATGGAAACTAGACCTTTTGGAAAAACCGGGGAATCTTTTCCCATACTGAGCTTCGGCGCGCAGCGCATCGTGGATGAGCATAACTGTACTGAAGATGAAGCGATAGAAATCGTCAATACTGCGATAGATCGCGGCATTCGCTACTTCGATGTCGCCTGGATCTACTCTCAAGGGCAAGCGGAGACGCGGTTGGGCAAGGTGGTCAAGCACCGGCGGAATGAGATGTGGCTCGCCACCAAGACGTGGGACACGACCCGCGACGGGGCGCGGCGCCAGTTGGAGGAAAGCTTGACCCGCCTACAAACTGATTACGTCAACGAGTGGCGATTTCACAATGTTTGGGACTTCGCGCGGTTGGATGAGTTCACTGGCACAGACGGCGCGCTGGAGGCAGCGTTGCAGGCACGCGACGAGGGCTTGATACAATACATTAGCATCAGTTGTCACACTGATCCGCAGATTCTAGTGAAGGCGCTGAATCGCTATCCCTTCGACAGCGCGCTCATCGCGACTTCCGCGTTGGATCATTTCATCCTCAGCTTCGCGGAGGAATTTCTGCCGGTCGCCAACGCGAAAGGTGTCGCGACTATCGGCATGAAAGTCTTAGGTTTCGGCAGCCTGACGCACGAAGTTGAGCGCTCGTTGCGCTATGCCTTCGCCCTGCCACTGAGTACGGTAATCGTAGGGATGGAAACGATGGAACAACTAGAACAAAATTTGGCGATCGCGGAATCTTTCACGCCGTTGGCCGACACAGAACGGCTAGCTTTCTTCAAGGACATCATACCGCTGGTGAAACCGGAGAATATACGCTGGAAGGCGACCGATTGGGACAACCCGACCGCATGGGTGCCTCGCGGGCGCGGGTTACGTTCGTAAAAAGATCACAATAACCACTCATCATAATATCTAAAAACTATGGCTAATTCAGAAGAACTAAAAACGATACTTAGCGATCTGTTCGCTTCGCAAAAACTGGCCGTTCTAGCAACGGATGAAACAGGACAACCGTACACCAGTTTGATGGCGTTCGCGGTAACGGCAGACTTAAGCCGTCTGATCATCGCCACCTCTCGCGCCACCCGCAAATACGCGAATTTATGCACCAATTCACGCGTGGCATTGCTGATCGACAACAGAGCCGGACAAGCAGCAGTCCTCAGCGACGCGACCGCCGTAACCACTCTAGGGCAGGCGGAGGAAATCGGCGAAGTGGAACGCGACCAACTCCAAAAACTGTACCTCGCCAAACACCCCGAACTGGAGGAATTTGTGAAAAAGAGCACTTGCGCGCTAGTACAGGTGCGCGTGGAGTGTTATTACGTCGTGAGCGAATTTCAAACAGTCGAGGAACTACGCTTTGAGCGATAATATTGTGCACATCTCCACAATCAAAGATGACCGCGTCGTCAAAGCCCGCGCCCTCACCTACGCCACCGGACGCAGAGAGGCGCGATCGCGTGTTAGTAAGGAGAACATTTTTGGCACTCAAAGCTAAAACAAAATCTGGCTCTCAAATAACAGAAACGCGGCTTGACGGGCTTCTATTGGTGCTGTTAGCTGTGTTCTGCTTGAGCCTCGTGCCGCTGTTGGTCAAGTTCGGCTTAGCGGCTGCGGCAGACCCGCTGGCGTTGCTCGCGCTGCGTATGGTAGTAGCGGCATTGACGTTGTGGGGGTTTTTCGCGGCTTTTCAGCCCGCGATGCTGCGCATTAATCAGCGCGGACTGCTGCGTTGCGTGGTGGTCGCGGCTTCCAACGCGACGGGGTTGCTCTGCTACTACGCGGCGTTGACGCGCATCGACATTTCGGTAGCGCATGTCACGTTTTCGCTCTATCCGGCGATAGCGCTGATATTGTTGGCTATGCGCGGCGAGCCGTTGACGCGCCTCAGCTTGGCGCGGCTGATTCTGGCACTGCTGGGCGTCTATCTGCTGGTCGGTCCCGGCGGTCATGTTGACTTCATCGGCATTCTGCTGGTGATCGGCACCGCGACGTTCTACGCGCTGCACATGAACCTCGTGCAATGGTATCTGGGCGATTATCGGTCGCAGACAGTCGCGGTTTACGTAGTCAGTTCTATGGCGGTGATGCTGAGCGCGGTGTATTCGTTCCGTTTGGGACAATGGCAGTCGTTTTCAGCTACGGGTTGGCTGGTGATTTTTGTCACCGGAGTTGTCTCTACAGCGGTGGCGCGGTTGGCGATGTTCGCGGGGATTCAGCGCATCGGCAGTGGACAAACCGCGCTGCTCGGCTCGGTCGAAACCCTGTTGGTCGTGTTGTGGGGGATTATGTTTTTGGGCGAACGGCTGACGTTGGTGCAGTGGCTCGGCGGAATCTTGATTATTGCCAGCGCGGTTTTGGTTGTGAAAAAAGATAAGATTAGTACATAATGGAGGAAAAGTAAAATGTCGTTAAAAACGGATATTATCTCGCGATTATCGGGCGAAGTTGAGGGAGAACCGTTTTATCTGCCAGACTTGACGTTGTGGCACGAGTGGCACAGTGAGCAGGGCACACTTCCCGACAAGTGGAGTGATTATACCCTGCCGCAGATCGCGCGGGATATGGGCGTGCCGATATGGCTACCAGTAACTCCCTGGCGCGTTGAAACCCCCGGAGTGGAGGTTACAGAGACGCAAACGGAAGATGAACGCGTGTACCGCGTGGAGACTTCCGCGGGCGTTATTACCGCGCGGTGGACGCTCGGCCCCGATGGGGATTGGTGGCAGATGGAACATCTCATCAAATCACCCGCCGATTTCAACGCGGCATTGGAATTCGTCAACGCGCAGTCTTACGCTATCGAGTACAAGGAGCTGACAGAGGCGGAAGCGCAAGTAGGAGGAGATGGAATAGTAGCGTTGGAACTTCCCATGCGGCCCTACTCTGCCATATTGCACAATTTTTTGGGTTGGGCTGAGGGACTGTTGATGTTAAAAGAGCCAGCCATCGCGGAGATTATCTCTATTCTGGACGCGAAGTTACAGAATCTGGTACAAGAAATCGCGAAGCTGCCCGGGCGCGTCGTCCTCTCACCCGATAATCTGGACGGGCAATATATCTCGCCCAAAGCGTTTGACAAGAATCTGGCGGGCAGCTATCGCCTGACCGCGGAATTGTTGCACAAAAATAATAAGCTGTTGGTCGTGCATGTCGGGGGACCTTTCAAAAGGCTGCTCGCGCCCCTCGCGGAGGCGGGAGCTGACTGCATCGAAGGTATCGCTGGTCCGCCGCAGGGTGATGCTGCATTGAGCGAAGCGCGCGAACTCGCGGGGGCAGATATTACGCTGTGGGGCGGTATCTCGCAAGATTTTCTAATCGCGGAGCGCACTGAGGAGGAGTTCAAGGACGCGGTCAGCGCCGCCGTCGAAGAGGTACAAGATGACAAGCGCGCGATTATCGGCGTGGCAGACCGCGTGCCGGTCGATGCAGAATTGGATAGATTAGAGGTACTTTCCACTTTAATCGCTTAGAGGTCACCTTTCTAGCATACTGTAAAAGACCCCGCGTAGCAAGAAAGACGCGGGGTTCACCACACTCTGTTTATCCGGACTCACCTAATCCACCGAATACCCCGCGTCCACTATCGCCTATGTCGCGGAAGTAGTGGTTAAATTGTAAATGATAGTTAATGATTACAATTTAACCACCAAGAACACCAAGGACACTAAGATAATTCATGGCTTCGAATACAAATATTTAACCGCGTATGAGTACTATTGACAGAAAAACACTTGGTGCTCTTGGTGTCCTTAGTGGTTAAATTATCGTATTACTTTTCCCGATCACTTACTACTTTACCACTACTGTCGCGGGCGCGGTGATATTGCGCAGCAAAACGATCAGCATTCCGATAGCGATCAGGCTCAACGACACAAACGGAACGACGAACGCGGCGAACTGCGCAGGAGTGAGCACGATACCCGCTAATATCTGCATCACCGTCTGACTAGCAACAATCATGCCGATGAGGCTGAGCAGGGTCAACAACGTGGCAGCTAAGGGGTAGCCCAACGGTTTACGACGCAATAACAGCACGCCGGCGAGAAACGCGGCAGGAACGATGACTCCCACATCAATGACGGCGGTGACATCGGTAGTATAACTCGCCACATTCGACGGCACGCCACCATGCCCCAGCGCGGCGATAATCTCGATGAGCCATACGCAGGGCGAGAGACCGGATATGAAGATGAAAATCGCGATACCGCGATGCGGCAGCCGAGGCGAGATGTGCGCGCGAAGAGCCGCGAGGTCAATTGAATGGAAAGCCAGCACAAAGGCGAACAGGCTGGCTGAAAAATAGACCAGATACAGCAGAAATAGTTCGTTGTATGCCGCTCCGAACGCCAACGATGCGGCGTTATAGAGAAAACAAGCCAGCATACCAATCAGTAGAAATCCCCCGCGCAGGGAGCCGCGCCGATAGAGCAGTGTAGCGACGACGAGCAACGGCACCCCCACGAAGAACAAAATCGCGTCGGCCCCGCGCAGGACAGGCGCCTTGAACGCCGAATCGTAACGATACAAGCCGCGCCCGTATATCTCCACCTCTTGTCCGTACAACGTTGTGAAAATGTACGCCTCACCTTCTCCATGCCAGAACAAGCCGGCGCCCGCGGCGATAAACGCCACCGCCGCGACCAGAAATGCCAGAAATACTAGAGTTCTCGATACTCTCATCCCCCCACCTTCCTTTTGATTTTGCGGCTCTTTAGGAGTTCGCGAGGTAGGGCAGGTTTCTTACCTGCCGTATCCATAATGCCCCCCAACGGCGGCTATGGAAAGCCGCCCTACAGGTCGCTTTGGTCGCGCACCCGGCAAAATCCCAGAGACCCGATTTTGTTCAAATATGCGCGGTTAGCATTGGTTCTATGACCGCGCTTGCATATTATACCG
>CAZSIG010000052.1:4730-6370 GCA_964606195.1 uncultured Anaerolineales bacterium | reverse complement strand
AAGCTCGCGACAGACCCGCAGCAGCCGGGCGCGCTCTACGCCGCGACCTACATCCCCGCGGGCGTATGGTTCAGCGCGGACGGCGGAGCAAGCTGGCAGCGCGACGCGGCGGGGTTGCCCACAACGCCCATCTACGACTTACTGTGGGATACTCATGCCGATGGATTATGGGCAGCTACGGAAGAAGGGGTATATTTTCGCGCGCGGCACGAGACAACCTGGTCCGATATGGGTTTTGCGGAAAGCACTTACGCCCTAGCGCAGACCGCGGCGGGGACAATCTATGCGCTCTCCAGCTCTATCGGTCCTGTGCGCCGCGCCGCGAACGGAGAGTGGCACTTTCTGTCGTTGGACCCCGCTGTAGCTCCTAACGGCTTTCTCGCTCTGGCAGTTTCGCCCTCCGAAGATACCCTGTACGTCGGCACGGCGGGCGCGGGATTGTGGATTAGCCACGACCGCGGCGCCTCGTGGAATAGCGCAGCGGAACTGGCGGAAGCATACATCTCTGCACTGTTGGTCACTCCCACCGTATGTTACGCCCGCACCTTGAAGCGAGTTTACCAGAGCACCGACGGGGGCTACACCTGGACGCCGATACCGACATTGGACGAACGCGCCTATGGCTTCGCGACTGATGAGCGGGGAGTTCACTACGTAGCGCTGAAAGGCGCGGTCGCTTGTAACGATAATCACGAATGGCAAATTTATCACGCGGGTTTACCGCAGGAGCAAGAAATCTTGGATATTCACATCGCGCCATGGGGAGATGAGCGTATCTATGCCAGCACGCGCACGGGGGTGTATGTCAGTACGAATCGTGGACAGCAATGGACGCGCTGCCCCGCGTCCCCTGGCTATCCCCATGTGACCGCGTTGGCGGAAGATGGCCAGGGACGGCTGTTAGGCAGTACCCTTCTCGGCTTGTACCGCGTTAATGATACCACCGAACACTGGTCCCCCGTCACCGCGTTCCCCGTTCATGGGCTTATACATGATATTGCTCCATTTGGCACAAGTCGCGATATCTACGTCAGCGTCTCCAAAGGTTTATGGCACAGTGCCGATAGCGGCGCGACTTGGCAAGAGATCCCCGCGGAGTTAGCCGCCCATGACCTGCTCACTCTAGTAGTTGACCCGACAGATTCGCAACATCTGTGGTGCCGTTTGGCTTACGAGCGCGTCTACGAGAGCACCGATGGCGGGCATTCCTGGACGGCGCGGTGGGAGGGGCTGGGCACTGAGCGCATTATCCTATCGCTGGCTATCGCGCCCGATGACAGCGGGCTGCTCCTCGCGGGGGCAAACGCGGGGCTATTTCGGTGGGACTACGGCGCGGGATATTGGACACCATTAGCGACGCAATTGGAGGAGCAATCAGTGTTCGCCATTTTGATTGTGCCGCCCACGCCGCGAATTTATGTCGGGGCGACCACCGGCTTATGGCACAGCGCCGATGGCGGCGCGACATGGCAGCAAACGCCCGCGCTGGCGCACCGTACCGTGTCCGCCATCGCGCAGCACGGCGCGACGCTCTTTGTCGGCACGCTGTATCACGGTTTGTACGCCTCTACCGATGACGGCGCGACTTGGGAGCGCGTACCCCAAGTGCCCGCGACCGCCACCGTGCACACTATTCTAGC
>CAZSIG010000052.1:0-4630 GCA_964606195.1 uncultured Anaerolineales bacterium | reverse complement strand
TGGGATGGCGCGATGTCCAACCTGACGCGCCGCCTCTCGCGGCGGTTCATACTCTGCGCTGCGATGATGCCGCGCTACAAGCTGCGCAAGCCGCCGGCTTCGAGGCGATAGTGCAGTTGTTCTCCTGGCGGGAGATAGAACCGACGCGCGACGAGTGGCATTGGGAGTATTCGGACAGCGTCCTCTGGGGCGCGGAGTACTATGGATTACAGGTGATAGTCCGGCTCGACCGTCCGCCGCACTGGACGATGGAGCTATCTCACGAGGATTTCGTCGCCGCGTACGCGCGGTTTGTGCGCCGCGTGGTGACGCGGTATCAAGGACGCGTGGCGGGGTATATCATCTGGAACGAGCCGAATCTGGCGCGAGAATGGCGAGATAGTGCCCCCGCGCCGGCGGAGTATGCGCAGCTGCTATGCGCCGCGTATGAGGCGATCAGAGAGATAGATGCCGAGGTGCCCGTAGTCAGCGCGGGTTTGGCGCCGACGAACGACCGCACCACCACCGCGCTCGATGACCGCGTCTTTCTGGCGGAGATGCACCAACATGGCGCCGGGGCGTGCTACTCCGCGCTGGGCGTGCATCCCTACGGCTTCGCCTATCCCCCCGATGACCCCGCTGGCGCGCACGACGCGCTCAATTTCAATCGTTTGTATGAATGGAAAGAGATCAAAGCCGCGCATGGGCAGGGTGACAAGCCGCTTTGGGCTACGGAATTGGGGTGGACGACCGACGCGACGGGGGAAGATGCCTGGTTGGCGGTCACGCCGCGCCAGCAAGCCGATTATCTGGTGCAAGCGTGGCGGCAAGCGCGCCGTGATTTTCCGCGATTAGAGGTTTTCACCGTGTGGTGTTTGGAGCACCCCGATGATGCCGCGTCCGCTGGATATAGTCTGTTGGATGCGGAGGGCAATCCGCGCCCGGCTTATACCGCGCTGCAACGGGTGTTGAATAGTCCGTGGCACAGAATTGCGCGGTGGCTACGGTTACGCGCCTCCTTGCCCGACACTACGCCCGCTCTTGCCGTCGACGAAGTGATACATATCGGCGACAGCGAATGACCGCCGCTCATGCGCCCCCTGTATGGGGGCTATAGTCCTAGTCTAACTTGGAGTGGGGGGTTCTACCTGCGCCATCCGGAGCGGGGATCGTGGATGTTGGTGCTGGAGATACAGAGCCATGACCCCACCGCGCAGATAATCGTGAATGGGCATCTGCTGGCGCGCCCGCCGCCGACGGATTACATCATCTATCGGGCGCAGGTCGCGTTTCCGCTGCCGCCGGAGTATCTCCGCGCCGGATACAACGAGTTGACCATTCGCACGGGGCGGCTGGCGCCCGATTTTCAAAAAGAGGGATTCGTATGGGATGAGGTGTTGTTTCAGAACATTCGCGTGGAGCGAAGCATGGAGTAACCTATGCAGAACTTATGTATCATTCTTGCATTCCCTGTAAAATAGACTTGTTCCCAAATAAAATTTTGGACGGGTAAAAGTAATTATATGGGACGCGGATTCACGCGGATTTTCGCGGATTTAAGTTGTTTATCCGCGTGAATCCGCGAAAATCCGCGTCCCCTTTCTTATTCTGCTTATTAGGGAACGACTCTATTGAAGGTGAAAACATCATAGCATAATTGGGACATAAATAAAAATAGGTTTTAGCTCCCCGCGAGCTTGAAGCTCGCGGGGAGCTAGGCGGAATGCTCACGCTCCACCCGGAAACCCATATAAGCGAACCTCTCACTCTGGCAGCGTGAACCAGAAAACCGCGCCGCGCCCTTCTGTCGAGTCCACGCCGATTTGCCCGCCGTGCGCCTCGACTACGCGGCGGCTGATCGCTAAACCCAAGCCAGTGCTCCGCTCTCCGCCGGTTGGTTTCGCCGAGAGCCGCGCGAAATCCTGAAACAACCGCGCGCGGTCTTGCGCGCTGATACCCGGCCCCTCATCCTGCACACAGACGCGCCATGCGGAATCATTTCGCGCCGCGCTGACGCGCACTGTGCTGCCCGGCGGTGAAAATTTGACCGCGTTGGAGATCAAGTTATCCATAACTTGGCGCAGATGATGCGAATCAGCCCTTATTTCCCCCGCGGGGGTATTCTCCAATACCACGCGAGTACCCTTTGAATTAGCCATCATATTATGCTGTCTGACGACCGCATTCAGGAAATCGTTCGCGTCTATTTGTGCCAATGTAAGTTCGAACCGTCCCGATTCAATCTGGTTCACATCTAACAAATCGTTCAACAAAACGGACATTTGGCTAGTTTGCTGCACAATATCCACCGTCAACTTTTCGCACTCAGATTTGTCCAAATCCTCGTATGCTTCCATCATGAACTCCGCGATCATCTGAATACTCCAAATCGGGTTGCGCAGATCGTGTGCTGCCATGCCCAAAAATCGGTTTTTCAATTCGTTTAGCCGCTGTAATTCTCGATTTTGGCACTCCACCGCCGCGTTCTTCTCCGCCAATTCCGAGATCAACCTTCCCTTTTCCACAATCGTAGATAGCTGTCCGGAGATTCTCTTGAAGATGTCCACATGTAGATGCGCGTAGGTGTTCGGACAAATGCTGGAGAAGAACATGAAACCGACCGCCGCGCCGTTGGCGATCAGTGGGCAAGTGAGTGAGGAACACATCCCCTCGGCGACGACTAATCGGGTAGACTCCGAATCGGGCTTACGTTTTAGATAAGCGCGCAGATCGTTCAGAATACGCGGTTTTCCGGTGCGCATGATGGTCTCCAGGCTGCTCCCCTCCAACGGCGCGGCGTAACCTTTCCCCAACTCCACCACCGGCTGGTCGGTCTTTGCCCAATAGGCGCGTACGGTTTTTCCATCATCGTCGATCAACGAGAATCCTATGCGATTGTAAGGGATAAACTCGTGAAAATCTCGATAGACATTTTCCAATATGTCATCCAGTAACAGCCCCGCGTTAATCCGCACGGTAAGCTCGTCCAATTTTTCTAGTTCGCAATAATGGTCGTTCAGCGCGCCCGCCAAATCGGTGAGTGCTTCTCCCAGAATTCCTATATTATCTCGCGGCAACGTCGGGATATCGAGATCACAATCGCCGCGCTTCAGTTTTTCTATAGCCTCTATGTACAAAGCGATTCGCTCATCCTGTAATTTCGTTTCCTCAGTCATCTCGCCCTTCCATACCAAAATAGATTAAGGGGCTTTAGGATTTCGGGTGGTCACAAGGAAGAATCTGCCACTAATTTCACAAATTTTCACTAATTTTATATTTATTCGCGCCAATTAGTATAATTAGTGGCAAAAAATAAACCGCGTGTTAAATTGCCCCCGCGAATTCCCAAAAAGCCTAGATTAACCACAGATTTATACAACACTACACAATCACCTAGTCGCGATATGCCTCTAAAAAACCCTCCACCGTGTAAACCACGCGGTCTAAACCCAGGCGATTCCCCAACCGCGTGAGCTGTGGCGGCTGGACGTAGGTACTGTTCAGAATATCCTCTTTGGGAAAAACCTCTGCGGCGGCGCCATCGAGCAACACCTTGCCCTGTCCCATCACCACAACGCGGTCAAAGTTCTCGGCGACAAAATCGATGTCGTGGCTGATGGCGATCACCGTCTTACCGCGCTGTCGTAAAACGCCGATTACACGCGCCAGATCCTCGATACTGTGATAATCCTGACCCGTAGTCGGCTCGTCGAGCACGACGATCGGCGTATCCATCGCGATGACCGCGGCGATAGCGACGCGCTTGCGCCAGGTCGGCGTCAGGTCATACGGATTAGTGTCCGCCTCATCGGATATCGTCAGCAGTTCCATCGCGTCTTGTACCAGCTCCTCAACGCGCTCCGATGAGAATCCCAGATTGACCGGCCCCACTGTCACTTCGTCGTGGACGGTACCCTTGAAAAGTTGATCGTCGGGATTTTGAAAAACGTAACCGACGCGGGCGGCAAGTTTGGCTACGGAATATTCATCGGTACGCCAATCGCCGATGCGCACCGCGCCGCGAGTTGGGCGCAGCAGCCCGTTAAAGTGCTTCACTAACGTGGTTTTGCCCGCGCCGTTCTGCCCGACGATGGCAACCTGTTCACCCGCCGCGATGTCCAGCGAGACGCCGCGCAACGCTTCTACACCCGAAGGATAATTGAAGTATAAATCGCTAATTTTAATTTCCATTTGTGAATAATCCTACTTAACCCGCGGTTGATTTTTTGCCACTAATTGCACGAATTGCCCTAATTTTTGCTCATTCGGGTCAATTAGTGAAATTAGTGGCAGATTCTAGTTACCTGACAGTTTGCTATCTCGCGCCGCGTACCCCGTGAGTGAACTCACGGTTGCTATAAGAAACGCGCTGAAGCGCGTTTCGCTAGTGGCAGATTTATGCTTGTAACCCCGCGAAATCCTAAAGAATCCTTCTAATTTCTAATTTCCAATTTCCACCTTCCCCTCGCGGCGCGAAACCTCGTCTCCGCCTCGTCTATGGTCACAGGTAGAGGAAGCTCATCGCGCCATAACCCCACAGCCTGAGCGCGACGGGCTACGATGGTGTACCGCGTCGCGCCAATGTGATGTTCCTCCAGCAATGGAGAGGTCAACACTTCGGCGGGCGCGCCGTTCAGAATGATCTCCCCCT